>JALSQB010000167.1 GCA_026985655.1 Campylobacteraceae bacterium
TGGTGGAGACGAGGGGAATTGAACCCCTGTCCTAAAATAGCTAGTGTTATGACTCTACATGTTTAGTCGGTGATGTTAAATCTCATCTTGCTTCGCACAGCACCCAAAGCTACACAAGACCAGTCAAAATTCTCACAAGGTAGCATGACTTCTACCCAGCATATCCATCAGATGTGATGCCTAAAATCCAAGTAAGATGGAACTCCTTGGTAAGGCAGTCCTCCGATCGCTCGGGGTTTACTTACGCTACTGCGTAAGCTGGACGGTAATCTGTATTGTTTGCAGTTATGCAATTTGAGCCGTGTAACGGAATTGCTCAGTCCGACATGCACATAACTCCGACTACTCCAGTCGAAACCAAGTCATCCCCATCGCTTTGTAGATAAAATATATGAAGGAGATTATCTACAGAGGAAGAGAAGTATAACACAAAATCTCTCTAGTGTCAAGATGCTATTGATATGTTAGATGCTTTTTCGTCGCCTAAACTTTTACCAATACGTAAAGCAATATCTTCTAGCTCTAACTCTTTTAACTCTTCTTCTTCTTTTAATTTGTTAAGTTCTTGCTGTAATTTAGCTTCACTCTCTTTGCTTACAAGAAGGCTTGCTTCTAATCGTCTGTTCTGTTCTTTTAAAGCGTCATACTTCTCTAAGATTAACGTTATTTTACTATCTAACTCTTCTAAAACTGTTTTACTTGCCATAACTAATTCCTAATATTTTTTTTTAATTTTAATTTTATAATTATAGCATTACTTTTCACTATTCATTAATTTTTTCTTTAATTTCTTTGGCAATTTGGGTAACTTTACTTATTTTTTGAGTATTATTTAAGGCATCATCTAAAAGTACTTTTACAAAAGCAGAGCCAACAATTACGCCATCTACACCAACAGCCTTGGCTTTAGCTGTCTTTTCATCAACCCCAAAACCAACATAAACAGGTGTTTTGGTGTACTCTTTAATGCTGGTAATAATAGGCTGTAAATCTTCACTTTGACCTGAACCTGTAATTCCTGCGTAAGCTACTAGGTAGATGAATTTTTGTGCATCGGTGACTATCTCTTTAATTCGCTCTTTTGTATCGGTTGGGGCAATGAAGTCTATTAAGGCTAAGTTTGCCTCTTTCATCATAGGCTTGTAGGGTTGTGCCTCTTCAAGGGGTAAATCGGGGATAATAAATCCATTCACACCACTTTGCTTGGCTTGTTCGACAAAAAACTCCATGCTTTTGTGGTAAAAAGGGTTAAAGTAACCCATCCACAAGGTGTCAATGTGTGGGGCAATCTGCTTTGAAGCTTCAAAGAGATGCTCGAGTTTGAAGCCACCTTGCAAGGCTTTTAGATTTGCCTTTTCAATGACAGGACCATCGGCTACGGGGTCAGAGAAAGGCATACCTAATTCTAAGGTATCAACGCCAGCTTCAGCCAATGCTAATGCCATATCTATGGTAAAATCTATTGAGGGATAACCTGTTGTAATGTAAGCAACTAATTTTTTCACTGTAAACTCTCTTTTAATTATTAGTGGTATTATACATTTTTTTGATAAAATGCTTGAATTAACAAAGAATAAGGGTAAAACAATGAGTATTCACACGGAAAAGGTTGCTAAAAAAGTTACTTTAACAACCATCGCTAAAATGAAAGGGGTCGAACCCATCACCATGGTAACAGCCTATGATGCACTTTTTGCCAAACTTTTTGATGGACATGTAGATATGATACTCGTGGGAGACAGTCTAAACATGAGTTTCTTAGGCAAAGAAGACACGCTTTCAGCGACCATTGACCAGATGATTTACCATACTCAAGCCGTTTGTAATGGGGCGAGTTTACCTCTTATTGTGCTTGATATGCCTTTTGGCTCTTACACTACTGAAGCAGATGCCGTTAAAAATGCCACACGTGCTTACCAAGAGACCAATGCCCAAGCCGTTAAAATTGAAGGAGGGAAAGAGAGAGCAAATATTGTTAAAGCACTTTCTCAAAACTCCATTGCTGTTTTAGGACATATTGGGCTGATGCCACAGTTTTTAAGAAGTGATGGTGGCTACAAAATACGAGGAAAAGACAAAACGGACATCGCCTCTTTGGTTGCAGATGCCAAAGCCTTAGAAGAAGCAGGTGCTTTTGCCATTGTGGTTGAGGGGGTAAAATCTGAAGCAGCCAAAGCAATTACCGATGCTCTTAGCATTCCTACCATTGGGATTGGGGCAGGGCTTGATTGTGATGGTCAAGTGCTTGTTTGGTCTGATATGTTTGGCTTTTTTGAAGCCTTTAAACCAAAGTTTGTGAAGCAGTATATGAACGGTGCAGAGTTAGTTCGTGAAAATTTAGAAAAATATACCAGTGAAGTTAAGAATAAAACTTTTCCAAGTGATGAGTTTACCTATTAAACACATAGGTAGGGTGTCAATTTATTGCACCACATAATAACGGTGCAATAAATTGACACCCTACAAAATAGAATTGAGATAATATATGGAACGTATCGTAGACATCGAAAAATTTGACAATGAATACATAGAAGAGGTCTCCTTACGTCCCTCTTCTTGGGACGAATACATTGGTCAAGGACAGATTAAAAAGAATTTAAAAGTATTTATTGAAGCGAGTCGCAAACGTGAAGAGGCACTTGACCACATTCTGTTTTTTGGACCCCCTGGTTTAGGAAAAACAACCATTGCCAATCTTATAGCTACGGAAATGAACGCCCAAATCAAAACCACTGCTGCCCCTATGATTGAAAAATCTGGTGATTTAGCAGCCATTTTAACCAACATTGAAGAGGGTGACATTTTATTCATAGATGAAATTCATCGAATGTCTCCTGCGATTGAAGAGATACTCTACTCGGCGATGGAAGATTTTCGTTTAGACATCATCATAGGTTCTGGCCCTGCTGCCCAAACGGTGAAAATTGACCTGCCACGTTTTACTTTGGTTGGGGCGACAACACGAGCAGGTATGCTCTCTCACCCTCTGCGTGAACGTTTTGGAATGCACTTTCGTATGCAGTTCTATTCGCCTGAAGAGTTGGCTGAAATTGTACGTTTAGCATCGATTAAGCTCAATAAAGAGACCATTAAAGAAGCCTCTTATGAAATCGCCAAGCGAAGCCGTGGAACACCAAGACTTGCTTTAAGACTTTTACGCCGTGTGCGTGACTTTTCTGAAGTAGCCAATGAAGAACAGATTAATCTAAAAACCACCAAGTATGCCCTTGACCAGCTAGGTGTAAATGATTTAGGTTTTGATGAAGAAGATATTCGCTTACTAGAGTTTCTCATTGCTTCAAAAGGTCGTCCTGTGGGGCTTTCTACTATTGCAGCAGCCTTAAGTGAAGATGAGGGGACAATTGAAGATGTGTTAGAGCCGTATTTGTTAGCCAATGGCTACATTGAGCGAACAGCACGTGGGCGTGTGGCGACGCAGAAGTCCTATGCTTACTTTAGATTGGGAGAACAAGGGCATGAATAATAAACATGACTACATGATTGGTATTTTTTTCGTGTTTGCTTTGGTGGGTGCTTATACTATTTACCAACCTTTTTTAATCTCTATGATTGTTGCACTCCTTCTAACGATGGCAACGGGGAATTTGCATTTTAAAATTACCTCTGTGTTAAAGTCAGAAAAAATCTCGGCAAGTATTCTTTCTGTTTTGTTACTTCTTATTTTGTTTGTACCCATTATCTACATTGCCACCATTGGGGTGCAAACCGTGGCGACCATTAATGCCGATACCATTAGCCGTACCACAACAAAATTGGTCTCGTTGAGCGAAGGGATTCCCTTTGTGGAAGATTGGACAAAAGAGTATTTAAACAATAAAGAGATATTAAAACAGATTAAAACCTCTACGGCTATGCTTACTTCAGCAGGTACGCAGGGCTTGGATTTCATAAAAAATATCTTTTTTATGATTGTTTTTTATTTTATTTTAAACTCTTATGCTGAAAGGCTTTTTGTCCTTATTACCTCTTTTTTACCGATGAACAAGGACGAGGGAAACAAGATAGTCAAAGAGATATCTTCTACGATGGAGATAGTGTTTTACTCCATTATTGTCACTGCCATTTTTGAAGGTTTTTTGTTTGGAATAATGATTTCACTCTTTGGATTTAACGGTCTTTTATTTGGCACTATCTATGGATTTGCGTCACTCATACCTTTTGTAGGTGGGGCGATTGTATGGGTACCTGTGTCGCTTTATGCTTGGAGTAGTATTGATTCAACTTCAGCCATTGTTATTGCTCTTTATTCTATTATCATCATCTCTATTGTGGCAGATACTTTTATTAAACCGATGATTATTCGCTATATTAAAGTCAATATTTTACAAAGTCCTGCACGGATTAATGAATTGATTATTTTCTTCTCCATTGTCGCAGGTATGAGTTCTTATGGTTTTTGGGGCATGATTTTAGGACCTGCAATTACCTCTTTTCTGATTGCTATTTCACGAATTTACATCGACCTTTATGGAAAGAATCAATAGTAAAATGGCTAAAACACCGAGGGTAATCACACTACCAATGGAGTGAATAGCCCCAATATTACTAAGCACTAAAATCCCAAAGCCACTAAAAGTAGTTAAGAGTGAATATAAAATTGCTTCATTGGTTTGGGTAGAGTTCTCTCGACTCATGTAGATACCATAGTCAATTCCTGCAACAACAATAATAATCATCGAAAATAGATGCATAATATTGATTTGTACAAATGTTAAGTAAAATAGTATTATCGCCATAGGAAAAAGGATAAAGTTTAATGCCAAAATGGCTTTTTTTCTAACAATAAAAAGAACAAGCGTAACAATGCTTAGGAAAGAGAAAAAGAGATAAAACAATAGATTGTTAAACATCTTTTGCATAGAAGACTTAAGCAGTGTGGCTGAATCTATTGGTGAGATTCCCTCCATCTGTTTTAATTTTTCTGCTTTAGCATCTGAAAGCGTAGCGATACTATAAAAAGTATTCTCTTTTTTTATCACCTCATAGCCTAAGGTTTTAAAGTCATCTATGTTAGGGGTGTAGTTTGTTGGAATGTTTTCTACAAAACGATATGAATTTTGAAAATAGTTCTCTTTAAAGCCGATTTTGGTGGCATTTTGATTTAAAAGTTCTCTTAACTTTGTGAAGTTATAGTTTTCAATGGCATCTAATTTTTCTTTAAATAGCTCTTGGCTTAAGGCAAAGTCTGCCAATGAATTTGTTGAGGGAAATAGTGTTTTTAAATGTTTGGCTCTTGTAATTAAACCATCAAGAGAGTTTGCTTCAATAAGTACGGTATGTTTTTTAGGCATATTATTTTCAATGATTTTTTGCTTTTGATTTAAGGCTTGATTGTTGTAGTCTAAATGTTTAAAATTATAATCAAACTCCAGTTTAAATCCTGCATAAACAATAAGCACAATAGAGAAAACAAATATAAATTGTGTAGGGATAATGGGTTTAAATTTGGCAAATTTTAGAATGTTTATTCTGTTTTCTTTAACTTCTAGTTTGAGATAAGGATACAAAAATGTAAATTGAAAATAGGAGAAAGAGAGGCTCAATATGGCAAAAATTGCCAGCTGTTTAATGAGTGGAAAATCGACAAAAAAGAGCATGAAAAACCCCAAAACTGTACTTAGAAATGCCCACATTATGGAGTAGTTTATGCCTTTTTTCTGGTACTGCCCATGAAAATAGTTATGAAAAAGATAGTCCACCGACATGGAGCTAATGGCAGAACCAAACGCCAAAACAAAGATGGAGAGTTCTGTAAAAACATAGCTAGAGATTGACAAGGCAAAAAAGATGGAGCTACCTAAAGTAAGGGTATTGGCTAAAAGTAATTTATAGTCCTTAAGGGTGATGAAAAAAAGTAAAAAAAGTAAGGCAAAAGAGGCATATAAAATCGTATGAACAGAAGATTTAATAATCTTAGAGTTTTGAGCAGTAAAGAAAAGAGTACTAAAGGCTAAAACCTCTTTTTTATTTTTAAAATAAGCAGAGAGCTGTCTTTCTATGACTTGGGCATCTTCCATGTTTGAGAGTTTCGCATCTAACTGGGCTGTGAGCAGATAGCCACGTTCGCCTAAAGCTAAAAAACCATTTTTAGTCATTTTTACTGGTGATGTTAGCTTAAAGTTAAAAAGTTTTAAAGGGTCATTTTTATCTATGGGGCTATAAAAAAAGCCATCTAAGAGAGAGCTTTTTAAGGCTTTTAATCTATCTTCTACATTGTTATTGTTGAGTTGGGTATTATTAAAATCAGACAGTAGATAATAATTTTTTTTCATATAGTCTGAAATCTCTATTTTAGAGGTATTAAAAGTAGTATTTTTGACAAAATCAAACTTTTTTAACTCTTTTTCTATTTGAAGTAATTTTGTTCTGTTCTCTTTTGAAAAACCTTTGATACTCACAAAAAGGGTTGTGGCTTTTTCAAATGAGTTCATGACTTTGAGTTTTTCAATATTGTCATCACTTTTGAAAATGGACATCATATTGGTACTCAAATGAGAGGGGGTAAAACAAGCCAATGCAAGAAGCAAACTCAATAGGTAAATTAAAAAAAGACTATTTCGCTTCAATTTTAGTTTTGTCTCCATTTCTAAATTTTAAAGTTAAAACTTTTACTTTTTGCTTTTCATCTAATGCCAATTCAAGTTTTTTAATAAATTTTCCAACATCATCTTTGGGTAAAAACTCAAACTTTTTTGGCGTTAGCTCTTTTACTTTAAAATTCTCTTTTAAAAAGTCAAAATCTTTGTTAAAAAGTGCTTTGGTTAATGAGAAGTAGAGTCCAACTTCTGGGCGTTCCATTAGATTAATGACCGTTAAAACTTCATCTTTATCATAGACAGTTACATTGTTTTCATTTTTGATGATGGTTCGTCCATCTGTATAGGCAACGGTAGTTTTGTTTGCATCATAACTTACATTCCCATCACGATAGGTATATATATCTAAGACTTCAACATACTTTCCCTCTGAAAAACTCACTGTTTCAGCCATTAAGCTAAAACTTAAAAAACTTATAAAATATATAACTCTTAACATTTAAACTCCTTTAGTCGTATTGTGTTTATCTATATTGCTTTGCATTACCAGTTTAACTCTTTTTCGAAATGATAAAAAAGTCTCTTCTTCTTGAGGATAGATTGCTTCTAAAAAGCTAATATTTATCTCTTTTTTATCAAGCGTTTTAGAGACGTTTGAACCTTTGCTTACAATGTTACCTGTTCCGTTAATAATAACAGGAACCACAGGAACATTTTGTGCTGTTGCCAAACGAAAAGCACCTCCTTTAAAGGTTCTTAGTGTTTGGGTATTGTTACGTGTTCCCTCTGGAAAAATAATCACCGATGAACCTAGTTTTAATGCGTTTTCAAAAGCTTTATAGCTACGCTCTACCTCGCTTAAACTCCCTTTGGGAATGTAGTAAATGCCTAAGGCATGTCGAGGAATTTTCATAAATAAAAAGTAATCACTTATAAAATGATTTGAAGGCGTAACATAATCATCTATGATGGTCGCTAAAAGCGTATAATCAATAGATGATTGATGAGAGGAGACATAGACACATGGGTGAGAAGCATTGGCACGTTCAGGGTGAATAACAGTTACTTTACCCATAAGAGGCATCAGTTTATAAAAAAGGCGAAAGTATTGTTGTACAATTTTTTGAAAATAAATTCTAGGCTTTTTACTCCAAAGATGTGCTAAAAGAAAAATAGGGTAGGCTGAAAGTAATGCAAAAACCATCAAAAAAATAAACAGTCCATACACATAAGCACTAACTAAAGTTTTTTTCATAAAAGTTCCTAAAAAGAATTTGGAAGAGTATAGCACAAGCAAGCAGTATATACCAACCTATGGTCGTGTAAAATGTCCATTGTTCTAATGAAGCATAAAAGAGAAAATAGAGGTGAAAACTCACATTAATGGCTGTTACGACAATCCAAATAAGGTGTGTTTTCTTTAAGTAATTCTCTTCTTTTGCATCTAAAGTTTTTACTTTTTTAATGGTCTCTAGCAAAAAATACTCTTGGCTTACTTCAGCGTAAACAAATGCGAAAAAGAAAAGCACGGACAAAATAAGGGGAAAACTTTTTAAAACAAGCATGTCATTTTGTAAAATAGAAAAGAGTCCTACCAAAACTAAAATGATAGCTTGAAAAACTTTTTTTAAAAAGGCTAGGTTTAGTGCAAAATATTTTAGGAAGAAGAGCGACCACACGCTCCCTAGTAGTATAAAAAATAACCCTATCTCTTTAATGGAGAAATAATCTCTCGCAAAAAAAATGGTTAAAATATAGATTAATACCAGTATCAAAATATTTTAGCTAGTATGTTTTTTAACTATCTCTATTAGACTCTGTACCGTGCGTATCTCTTCACTCTCTGTTGGTTCAACTTCAATGTTATAAAAGTTGTTAAGGGTGACAATTAAGTCAATCGCATCTAAGCTATCTAATCCTAAATCTTCATAAAATGTTGCTTCAGGGGTAATGGTACTCTCTTCTACTTCAAACTCCTCAATAAGGACTTTTTTTACCTCAAGTAAAATCTTTTCATCATTCATATTATAGTACTCCATCAGTAATTTAGAGAATTATAACAAAATTAGTTAGATAAGTAAGTATTATTTTAATAGTAGATTTAATTTTTTTACATATAATATCTAATTAATTTATA
>JALSQB010000168.1 GCA_026985655.1 Campylobacteraceae bacterium
TCCAAAAAAAGTCAGGGGTCTTCTCAACAAACAAGGAGGGGTGGGTCATGAGGCTTTGAGGCTGTGCCATGCTCCCTGCTAATCTATCTTGTAAATCTCTAATCTCAATGGCAGTATCATAATAAAACTTTGGAAAATACTTCTCTTTAAAAAGCTCTCTATCGGGTTTTCCATTAATAAGGCTCACATAATAGACAAACAGCAAAAGCAAAACAAACAGAGGAAATAAGATAAACTTTTTTCCCAATACCTCTTTGATTGTACCAAAGATTTTCACCATATCTGAACCAATAATAATCGCATGAAGCATCAAAAACTGTCCTATGGATTTACCCACCTTTTTCGCATTTTCTAAAGTATAGTCACGTAGTTCAAAATTCCATTTAAGTTCAGTACGAATGGCTTCTAACTTTAGTTTAATCGCCCAAATAGTTTCAGTCATTGTAAATTTCGTCCATGTAAGCTAAAAGCGTAATGTATTTCTTTTTATCTAATTTATAGACTTTAAAAGTTGTCTTTTCAAATGTTTTTAATTTACTTTGATGCACCAACAAAAGTTCATTAAAAGGAATGTTATTGCCAATAAGTGTCAGCATCTTGTCCATGTGAAAATGGATAACCAATTCATCAACCTTTTGTATGTTTCGCTGATTTGGCACAATAATATGGTAAGAGAAATGCCCCTCAAAAACAAATGGATTTAAAATACGCCGTATATTGTATTTTTGATACTGCTTAACTCTATCGTCAGTAAAGTATCTTGCACGATAAGGTTCTTTAGACAAAATCGTAAAAAAGAAGATGAAAAAATCGACTAAAAACCCTAGACCAATGGCTTTAATATCACTCTGTGTGACATCCGTAGGGCTAGAGACACTATCGACAGCTACCACATGCGTGTTGGTAAAAGGAATAATTGCCAAAAGAACATTAATCGTTCGTTCAATCAGTTGTTGTTGGTCATTCATATCAAAAAAAGCCACTTTAACCAAGGGTTTGAGCGAACTTAAATGTTCAGCAATGGTATCTATTTTCAGACTAATACGACTATCAGGACAAGAGATGACCCGTCCCAATGAGTGCATCTGCATTCTTTTTGCCCCATTATGCTCTACCAATACTTTAGGAAGAAGCGAAATCTCTCCACCTCTTAAGAGCCGATTGATTTGTGTGATTTTTTGATTGACCTGCTCTTCTAACTCTTCAATATCACCTTTTTTAGGATTAAAAGCTTGTAACATCTTTTTAATCTCCACAATCTCTTGGGTCACTTTGGCTTTTAACGCCTCAACACTGCTTAAGTGACTCTGAAACAGCTTACTCTCAAACTCTCGTAAAGCACTTCTAGGACCTGGTTTAGGGATTTTGGTCTCATCACAGGTTCCCCCTTGCGTTCGCTCTTCAATTGAACGTTTCATGGAGTAGTCACTTAAATCTTTTAAGGAGAGATAAACGGCATTAAAACTACTTTGAGCATCTTCTAAATTCTCTTTAATCGCCTCTAACTGTAAGGTAACATTCCGTTGAGAAAACTCCGTGGCTGAAAAAATCTTATAGTAAAAATTAAAGCTAAAAAGTACACTAATAAACAACGAAAGCAAATAGGTAAGCAAGAGCAAAGAGGCTCGTAAAATATAACGTGAAAAAAACTCTCTCAAATAGAGTTGAGAAATAGAGTAAACCAAAGCGACTTGAATCACAACCACCACGGCAAAGAAGAGTATCTTAGTCAGCACTCCCCCATCAGAGACCAAAGAGATAAATCCATAGTACGAGGTAGTAAAAGAGATGATTGAAAGTAGTAAAACAGCTTGGTAGCTAATGTGTTGTTTAAAAAAGTATAATATTTTTTCAATGCCATGAGAAAACAGTTGTGAAACCATCTTCTCATTTTTAGGCTTTTGTCTCTCGTTTATCATGAAGAAATCATAGTAGATTCAAGATTGTAAGTGACTTATATTTATGATATTTTATTGGAAATTGTC
>JALSQB010000169.1 GCA_026985655.1 Campylobacteraceae bacterium
TAGCTTAAAGTGGCTTCAAATCCCATAAAACAATGGTTAGAAGTTCCATTTTCTCTCCAACTTGGGCAGACACAGAGGTGTGTTCCTACAACTCTTTAACATACTCATCTTTTTTACTTTTAGGAATGGTCTTTGTGGTGGGGATTTGTAAAACTTCATAGTTTTTTGCCCCATTTAGATACTCTATGGTTATCTTATCTCCAATGACCACATTTTTAGAGGCTTTGGCTTTCATTTCATTAATAAATACCACGCCTGACTTTACCATGTCCGATGCGACCGTTCTTCTTTTGACTACATTGACAGAGGCTAACCATTTATCTACTCGCATATTATCTCGCTTTTAATTAGTAACAAAATCTTAGCACTTTTACTTAGTGAGTTTGCTTTTAATCCTACTTTTGATAAACTGCTAAGATGATAAAAACAGAAGATTACTTTAAGCGACAAATCCAACTTTGGGGTGAAGCGACACAAGCTTCCTTAGAAAACAAAAAAATTGCCATCATTGGTGCTGGGGGCTTGGGTTCAAGTTTGGCATTAGCCCTTGGTACTTCAGGGATTGGGCAGATTGATATGGTAGATTTTGATACCGTAAGCCTACACAACATTCATAGGCAAATCGCTTTTACGCTTAACGATGAAGAGAAGTTAAAAGCCCAAGTAGTAGTAGATTTAATGAAGTCTAAAAATCCTTTTGTCAATGCCACGGCTTATGACATTTCATTTGAAGCGTTTAGCGAACTGGGAAACCGTTATGATTTAATTTTAGATGCTACGGACAATTTGGAAACACGTGAAGCCATAGATGCGTATGCTAAAAGCATCAATACTCCGTGGATATATGCTTCGGTTGAAGCGTTTAATGGACAAGTCTGTTTTTTTGAGGAGGCTTCTTTTCAAGTCTTTAACACTTCAGACCATAAACCAGGGGGCATTACAGCTCCCATTGTGATGCACATCGCGTCACTTCAAGCCAACCTTGCCTTACGCTATTTAGCAGGGCTTAGTGTTGTTAAAGACAAGCTTTATTATCTTTACTTTAATGATGAGGGGGAACTCATCACCCAAAAGTTTGATATGCCTAAAAACTAAAACTCTTGTGTTAAAATAGCACAACTACTTTTTAAAGGATAAATTTATGAAATTAAAACTAGCAACTATTACTATTTTTCTACTACTATTAGACGGTTGTACGCAAGAGACCCAAAATAAGCTTAGCCGTTCCATTCAAAACTGGACAGGAACTAACGGAACACTCGACATTTATGCAGGAGAGAAATTGGTGAAAAGATTTATTAAGATTGATAAACTCACCACAGCTTCAGGAACCGATGTAAATGTTGAACGCCCTTACCGTTTTGGTTATGGATATGATGACAAAAACTTTAATAACAAAAGAGATGCTGGAGAGCAAAAAGTCTATTTTGAGTTTTCAGACTACTCTACTTCTTATGTATTTTATGAGAACAAATAACAAAAAATAAACTAAAGGAAAAAATGAATGAAATTTATTTCAACAGACAATGCACCTGCAGCCATTGGACCCTATTCACAAGCCGTTGTGGCAAATGGTATGATATATACTTCAGGACAAATCGGCATGGACGAAAAAGGTGTAATCGTGGCAGATGATGTGGTAAACCAAGCACACCAAGTGATGAAAAACCTATTTTATGTTCTTGAAGCTGCCAATGCACACTTTAATGATGTGATTAAAACCACTATCTTTTTAGCTGATATGGACGATTTTGCCAAGGTAAATGAAGTTTATGCTCACTATTTTGGTACACATAAGCCTGTACGAAGTACGGTAGCCGTTAAAACTTTACCTAAAAATGTTCTTATTGAAATTGATTGTATTGCCCTTGCCAATACAGATTACCACATGTAATGACTTCTAACTTTTCCCATACCTTTTCTAAAGTTGTCATGGGAGGGTTTGCACTTTATTTTCTCTATCTTTTTAGCCATGTTGTTGAGGTCGTAAACAAACGATATACAGGCACAGAAGATGGAAACTATGTTAATAATGTACGCACTACCCCACAACTTGAAAAATTGGCTTTTTCATTAACGCAAGATTGCTTAGATGAGAACTGTAAAGTGCAAAATATTTTAGACTATGTCACTAACATTCCCTATGTGATAAACAACTACACAGCCCATCTACCCAAAGATACCATTGAGAAAAATTTTGGTGATTGTGATGACAAAAGTAATCTGCTCATCTCTTTACTTCATGAACTCCATATAGAAAGTTATTTTGTCTTAGTGCCTAAACATATTTTTGTGATTGTCGCGTTAGACAACATAACAAACAAAAAAGCGATTTATCTAAACAATAAGCCCTATTATATTTTAGAGAGTACGGCTAAAGACTCAAAAATAGGCTTTCCTCTTACTTACACACTTGATGAAATTCAAGCCATTGTAGAACCTTTTGAGAACAAAAAATTAAACATAGATAAGATAAGCTATCAATGAATTTTATGTAAATATTTTTTTAGTTATAATCTTTCAAAACAAAAAAGGAAGATGATATGAGAGAACAGACACTCGCTATCCATGCAGGATATGACAAAGACGCACAAGGAACCATGGCCGTTCCTATTTACCAAACCACAGCTTATGAGTTTAGAGACACCGAACACGCTGCCAATTTGTTTGCACTTAAAGAGTTAGGCAATATCTACACACGCCTTATGAACCCTACTACGGACGTATTTGAAAAACGTTTTAATGCCTTAGAACAAGGGGGTGGTGCTGTGGGTACGGCTTCAGGTATGGCGGCGATTTTTTATGCCATTGCCAATGTGGCTGAAGCAGGTGACAACATTGTTGTGGCTTCACAAGTTTATGGAGGAACAACTACCCTTACAGGACATACCATTAAAAGATTTGGCATTGAAACCCGTTATTTTAATGTCAATAATCCGAGTGAAATAGAAGCCTTAGTTGATGAAAAAACAAAAATAATTCTTTTTGAGAGCATTACCAATCCTAGTATTGATGTAGCAGATTTTGAAGCCATTGTTGCCATTGCTAAAAAGCATAACATCATCACCTGTGTGGACAATACCGTTGCTACCCCTATCTTGTGTAAACCACTCACTTTAGGGTGTGACATTGTGGTACACAGTGCGAGTAAATACACCACAGGACAAGGACTTGCTATTGGAGGGATTATTGTTGAGCGTGAAAACTTAGTAGAGATGATAAAAGGGAATCCACGTTACGCACACTTTAATGAACCTGATGAGAGTTATCATGGATTAATCTATTCGGATTTACCCCTCCCTCTTTTTACCCTTAGAGTGCGTTTAGCCCTACTTCGTGACCTTGGAGCAACACCTAGTCCGTTTAACTCTTGGCTCTACATTCAAGGTCTTGAAACACTACCACTAAGAATGAAACAGCACAGTGCTTCAGCACTAAAAATCGCCCAATACTTAGAAGCACACCCTAAAGTAAAGTCTGTTAATTACCCTGCCCTAAAATCAAATAACAATTACGCTTTAGCCCAAAAATATTTTCCTAAAGGAACTTCTGGGCTTCTCTCTTTTGAAGTAGAGAGTAAAGAAGTTGCTCAAAGCATAGCAGACAAAACAGAGATTTTTAAAGTTGTGGTAAATATTGGGGATTCTAAATCAATCATTACCCACCCTGCGAGTACAACGCATCAACAACTCTCAAGCCAAGAGCTTATAGATTGTGGTATTCCTGCTGGATTAATTAGATTGTCCGTAGGCTTAGAAGATAGTGAAGATTTAATTGCAGATTTGGAAAAAGCTCTTTCTTAAAATCTAGGGCAGACACAAAGGTCTGCCCCTAGCGTTTATTTTAAATAATCTTTATATTTAAATCGTGTTGGGTCCCAAATACCATCTATAAATATGGTCGGTGTTCCTGTCACCATTAGACGTTTTTTCATGGCTTTGTCAAAGGCTAATGCTTTGCTTATGGCAGGAGTAGTAATCTCATTAAAAGAAAGTGTTACCCCTGTTTTTGTTTTAATTGCATCTAATACAACTTGAGGATTTTTCTCTCGTTCACTTACCAATAGATGATAACAAGCTTTGAGATTATCTAACTCTCCACGCTCTTGAAAAAGATGCATAGCACGTGTTGTAACATCTGAAGCAGGGTGAATACGTAAAAGAGGTAAATGGTAGTAGTAGAGTGCAAATGTGTCAGGGTGTTTTTCTACATTTTCAATTAACACAGGCACAATCTCTTGACAATAGGGACAAAAAGGGTCAGACATCACTAAAATCTTATGTTTAGCATCAGCATTTCCTACGAGTAAATGCTTTTTATCATAAGCCTCAGCAGGTACAGTTGGTTTTAAAATCTTTGCATAATCTTTATTTTTACTGTCTTTTAAAGAAAAAGTTAATTTTTTTCCTTTGGTAAATGCTAATTTGTTAAGTTTTTTAGTGACATAATGGTCGCCCATTTTTACATTGACATCAAGTACAAGAAAATAGACCCTCCAACCATGGGTTCCACCTACGATATAACTGGAAAGTGTTTCAATGTGCTTTACAGAAGAGTGTGTTTTCTTCTCTATGTAACTTTTTACTGATGCTTCTACACTTTTTTGGCTCAAGGCAAACATTTGAACTGTTGCCAAAATCATTAATAATAAAATTTTAATTTTCATAATAGTAGCTCCTTTGCTGGATTATTTTAGCACAATCACACTAAATAAAACTATAAGCCTTCAAAATTGTTTCCAAAAAAATTAAAACACACTATTTTAAAGCGACTCATATAACTATGAAAGTACAAATTAGATAAAATTCTATTAATGAAACTAGAAACCCATGTTGCCCACTTTACCAGTCCTTTGTACCTAGAGAGTGGAAGAATCTTAGAACCGTATAAAATTGCCTATGAAACCTATGGTAGCTTAAATCAAGATGCTTCCAATGTCATTTTAATTTGTCACGCCTTAACAGGTTCAGCCCATGCAGCAGGCAGATATGAAAATGAAAAAAAGTCTGGCTGGTGGGACGCACTTATTGGTGAAGGAAAAGCGATTGACACGTCTAAATATTTTGTCATCTCAACCAATGTCTTAGGTTCTTGCTTTGGAAGTACTTCTCCTATGGATTATGATTATCCCAAACAAACCCCTTTTCGCCTCAAATTTCCTGTTTTAACCATTAAAGACATGATAAAAGCACAAAAGCATCTTTTATCTCAACTGGGTATTCACCACTTATATGCCATTGTAGGGGGTTCAATGGGAGGAATGCAAGCACTACAATTTGCCATTGATTACCCAAACTTTGCAGACAAAATTATCTCACTTGCCTCAACCTATGCCACCCAACCATGGACAATAGCATTCAACAAAGTTGCCATGGAAGCCATACGCCGAGACCCAAGGTTTGACAACGGAAACTATGCCAAAGATGCCTTTAAAGAAAAAGGCTTAGATGGCTTAGCCATTGGTCGTATTGCAGGGCATATCTCTTATCTTTCTCCTGATTCAATGAACAATAAATTTGGAAGAAATTATGTCAATAATGATGGACTGTTTGAACTTTTTGGACGCTATGAAGTTGAGCGTTATATGGAGTACAACACCAATAACTTTGCAAAACTCTTTGACCCACTCTCCTACCTATACATTATAAAAGCCATTAATACCTTTAATTTAAGTCGTGGATATGACTCTTTACATGAAGCTGTTTTACGGATTAATGCTGATATTACCCTTATCTCTTTTAAGAGTGATTATCTCTTTTTTCCCAAAGAGATGGAACATCTTTACAACATGCTACAAAGAAATAAACAAAATGCTTCTTATTATGAGATAGAGAGTGACTATGGTCATGATGCTTTTCTTGTAGAGATAGAAAAATTTGATACAATTATTAAAAATAAACTAAACAATAACAAAACACCATAAAGGCAAAAAATGAAAACAGAAACATTTGAGCAAAAATTAGAAGCATCAAAAAACATATTGAATCAACTGATGAATCCTGAAATCACTTTAGAAGAGAGTTTAACACTTTATGAAAATGGTCTGGCACAAATTAAAGAAGCACAAAAGATGATAGAAGAGGCAAAAGTTAAAATAGAGACCATCGACAAAAATAGTTCAAAGTCATAAATAACGATGGCAACTTCACCCACACTAACCATTGCTGCTTTACAACTCCCCACCTTGGGCATGCAAGCTACCAAACTCGATTTTTATCTTAGAAATGCCCATAGCAGAGGTGTTAAGCTTATTTTATTGGGAGAGTATGTTCTGAACCATTTTTTCAAAGAACTTCCTAACATACCCATAAAAATGGTAAAAGAGCAAAGTGACAAACACATAGAACTACTTAAAAAGTTTGCAAATAAATATAAAATGGTCTTTGTTGCTCCTATTATCATTATTAAAGAAGAGAAATACTATAAAACCATTATAAAAGTCACTGAAAATTCTATCGATTATTATCAACAACAAATTTTAATTCCCTATCCACATTGGAATGAAGAAGAGATTTTCGCCAATGAAATTAAAAAATTTGAAACACCACTAAGCTTTGAAATTAATAGCTTTAACATTATGATAATGGGTGGATACGAACTACATTTTGACCCTTTTTGGCTAGAAGTTACGCAAAAGAAAATTGATTTAGTGCTTCTGCCAACAGCTTCAACTTTTGGTTCACATAATCGTTGGCGAGAGATTATTAAAACGAAATCTTTTCTACATGGTTGCTACATTTTACGTGCCAATCGTTTAGGAGAGTTTAATGAAGATGAAGTTAAATGGAAATTTTATGGTGACAGTATGCTTGTTGAACCATCTGGTGAAATCTATATGATGTTAGAAGATAAAGAGTCTATGCTCATTGAGACAATTTCAAAAAGTGTCATTAAAGAACACAAATTAAGCTGGAAATTCGAAGAAGCCATAGCCATTCGCCAAAAAATGTAAATTTTGGTATCAATTTTCTTGATAATTCTACTTTATTTTATTAACTTTTAATCTAACTTAACACTTAAGATGTTACAATCTATTAAAATAAAAAAGGAAACAGGAACCACCATGAATAATGATTTAATGAAAATTGTAGAAGAGACCAAGAAGCTAACGACACTTGTATTAGAAGATGAGCCAGAAACTAATGAACTTATGTGTACCACACTTAAAAACTTCTTTTCCCAAGTTCACTCTTCTACTGATGCCCAATCAGCCATGCAACTCTTTGAACAACATAGCCCAGATATTATCTTTATTGATATTATTTTACCAGGGAAAAGTGGACTTGAAGTTGCCAAAGAGATTAGAGAGATTAATCCAAAACAAATTATAGTAATTGTCTCTGCAAGTAATGACATGGGTAACATCTCAGAAGCTGTTAAAATTGGGGTAAATAACTTTATTAGAAAACCAATTGATACAGACAAAATGATTGATGTACTTAAAGACATTGTTGCTGACATTAAAAAACAGAAGAAAAACAGAACAAAGATTTTCTCAATTACTTTACCTCTTGACCTCTATGAGCAAGTTGATCAAGATGCTAAAGGTGAAAGTATCTCTAAGAATGCCATGATTATTAGAGCCTTAAAACATTTCTATAATCTATAAAATATAAGCTTTTATAGGGTGCATCTAAACGCACCCCCTTCTCTCTCTATCTCTACGATAATCTCATTCTAACAGACGCTTCATGGGCTGTTAAACCTTCGGTGTTGGCAATTAATGCACATGCTTCTCCAATCTCATTTAAACCTTTTTGTGTCATAGCGATAATAGAAGATTTCTTTAAAAAATGGTCCACACTTAAAGGTGAATAAAATTTAGCCGTTCCCCCTGTTGGTAAAGTATGATTTGGACCTGCAATATAATCTCCAATAGGTTCTGGTGTATATTCTCCTAAAAAGATAGCCCCTGCATGTTTAATTTGTCCTAGCAATTCCATAGGATTTTTAGTCACTACTTCTAAATGCTCTGGTGCAATTTTATTCATAAGTTCTATTGCTTCATTCATACTTTCAGTGACAATAATTGCCCCACGCTCTTCAACGGATTTTCTAGCTATCTCTTCACGAGACAATGTGCTTAAGAGTGATTCAACTTTAGAAGCCACTTTAGGAGCAAGCGATGCGTCGGTAGTAATTAAAATAGAAGATGCCATCTCATCATGTTCTGCTTGTGAGAGTAAATCAATTGCAAGTAACTCCTCTTTTGCACTCTCATCAGCCAAAATGCCAATCTCACTAGGTCCAGCTATCATGTCAATGTTTACTTCACCATAAACAAGCTTTTTGGCTGTTGCCACAAAAATGTTTCCAGGTCCTGTAATGACATCTACTTTAGGAATAGTCTCTGTTCCATACGCCATAGCACCAATGGCTGACGCACCCCCTACTTTATATACTTTAGTCACTTTACATAAATGACAAGCAGCTAAAAGAAGTTCATTGAGTTCATTATCAGGGGCAGGTGTACAGACAACAATCTCTTCAACTCCTGCTACAATAGCAGGAATAGCATTCATAAGAAGTGAAGAGGGGTA
>JALSQB010000170.1 GCA_026985655.1 Campylobacteraceae bacterium
ATATACTTCTTCCTTATAAAAAAATCTTATACTTCCTGAAATCACTTGACTATTTACAAACTTACATTTTAACTCTTTGGCTTCCCAACCCCTATCTTTTAACCAGCCAGATATATCGCCTTTCATCTGTTGAGAGATAAAATCAATGGCTTGTAAAATGGTAGATTTTCCTGCACTGTTTAAGCCAATAAGACAGGTAAATTTAGAAAAATTAAGTTCAAAATTATCTAAAGATTTAAAATTATTAATTTGACAACTATAAAGCTCTATCAACAAAAACACCTTATCTATAAATTATTTTGAGTATAGCAAAAGTTGCTTGAAACGCTCATTTAGCTCTATCTACTTACAGAAACCCCTCAACAAACCCCACACTAGAAAGCACTTCAAGCTCACCCACATAAAAGCCCTTGTCATTAGTTACTATCTGCTCACAAGCCTCATTTTTGGCACATACATACTGTAAAGAGTCTTCAAAGTCATTATTATCTAGGGCTAAGGCTTCTAGGCTTAAGTCATTGCTAACGCTTGTTATTTTACAATTCTTCACAATCAGTTTTAAAAACTCTTTCGCATCAACTTTTTGTTTTTTAGCAATATAATCAACATTTACCAAAGTTATGTCTAAAATCACAGCTTCATGAATGCCCCGTTCTACACTATTGAGAATAATCATCGCCTCTTCAAATTTTTCTCTTTCCAAAAGTAAATCTAACAAAATGTTTGTGTCTAAAAATATTTTCACTTAAGCTCTATTGTCATTCAAGATGTCATTATATTTTGCATCGTCTGTCTTAAAATCTTTTGACAATGCCCCTTTAAATTTAGAGAAAGAGCCGTGCAAATAATCTTCACGAATGAGGGCTTTTTCAATTAACTTAGAATAGACCTCATAAGGTAAAATAACAGCTTTTTTGGTTTTGTTCTTCTTATCAACAATCATCACCTGCTCGGTTAATATCTTGGTAAACTGCATCTGTGCTTGTGATATGCCTAGCTCTATCATAGGTATTCCTTTATATGTACTTTAATCTATGTAGATAGTATAACATAGAGAGTTTAAAGTTTATAATTTATATGAACTTTAGCTATAATTATACATGGCATATATTAAAATAAACAAAGAAAACTTCTTTCATAATCTATCTCAATTTACAAAAAAAACAGGCTCAAAAGAAGCCATTGGCATTGTGCTAAAAGACAACGCTTATGGTCATGGCTTAGAACTTATGGCTCAACTCTCACAGGAGTTTGGACTCACCCAAGCTGTGGTGCGTACTTACCAAGAAGCCAAACGCATTAAACCCTACTTTCAAAAGATACTTATTTTGGGAGACCAAGCCGTTCAAGATGAGACTTGTTCTTTTGCCCTCAATAGCCTAGAAGACATCGACAAGGCAGAACAAGGCTCAATGGTCGAACTCAAAGTCGATACAGGAATGCACCGAAATGGTGTGGCGTTAGAAGAGATAAGAGAGGCACTTGAACGCATTGAACACAGAGAACTGATTTTAGTAGGGGTCATGACGCACAACCGTTCAGCCGATGAACTTAGTAGCGAACTCTTTTGGCAACAGAAAAACTTTGAAAAAGTCAAAAAAATTGTCAAAGATTTTGGCATAAACAATATCTATTTTCACTCTTTTAACTCGGCAACGGCGTTACGGCTTGCCTGCCATAAGGAGGAGACTATTCGCCTTGGCATTGGGGCTTATGGTTACTCTGAACTCCCTAATATTTATGAAACTTTAGATTTAAAACCAGTGCTTTCACTTTGGGCAAAAAAAATTGCCACACGACAACTAAAAAAAGGTCAAAGAGTAGGCTATGGAGGAACATTTATAGCACCTAAAAATATGACCATCTCTACCTATGACTTAGGTTATGGAGATGGGTGGATGCGAAGTAGCTCTTTAGAAGCATTTGTTACAGCAGAAAATTTACCTATTTTAGGGCGAGTTTCTATGGATTATGTTTCATTAGAATCTACCAAAGAAGCAGTGTGCATTTTTGACAATGCCCTAAGTGCAGGGAAACAGTTGAGTACCATCTCTTATGAGCTAATGACTCAACTACACTCAGATATTGAGCGTATTGTGGTTTAAGTTAATGCAACTCAACGCGAACTTCATCATCAAAGGTACGCTTGTTCAAAAGCATTATCCCCACTAGCACTAAAGCATAAACAAAAGTAGAGAGTAAAATCACCCCAATCACAATGGCATTAAACATCTCTTGGTGTTCAAAGCCTTTTGGAAGCATCTGAAGCATTACGATAGAGAGTCCCCCTTTTATTCCTGCAAACAAAAGTACCGACCACCAACGTACCCCAATGTCGGTCATTTTTTTAGTGAGATTTGAGACAATACCAAAAGTTCCCATCATAAATGCACGTATGACCGTGGTCACTAAAAACATGAGTAAAATCTCTTTTTTGTAGGCTAAAAGCTCATCAATATGGACAATACTTGCCATAGACATAAACAAAAAAGTATTGGCTAAAAGGGCTAAAACAGCCACATAGTTTAGGTTCTGTTTATGTCGTTCAATACTCGATACATCGCTAGAGAGCTTTTTGGTAATGCCACTCATAAACCCCGAAGAGAAGACTTTTTTACTTCTACTTGCACGACTTGCGATGTTTCTAGCTTTATTAACTTGACGCTCTTTGGCATCAAAAGATTTTTGCGTAATGGTATTGAGTGTAATAATTGCCACAATCACAGCTAACAATCCAGCCATATGAAAATGCTCTGCCACTTCAAATGCCCCATAAGCTGTCATTAAAATGAGTACCAACTCACTCATAGGGTCAGAGGTTAAACGCATAATTACCACCCCAAGGTAGCCAACAATCAAACCAATAAGTACAGAGACCCCAATAACTTTAAACGAAACAATTGCAATATCCATCGCTCCTATGTCTATGCCATTCATCATCGGAATAGCAATAAACATAAAGATAATAAGTGCCGTCGCATCATTAAACAAAGACTCTCCCTCTGCTAAGATAGCCAGTTTATGAGGGACATTGAAGCTAGAGAAAACCGAAACAACCGATACAGGATCGGTGGCTAAAACCATGGCAAAAAGAGCAATAACAGCCCCTGTGGAGAGGGCATATTCTGCAAAAAAAGTATTGGCAGCAAAAATACCAAATCCAATGGAGATAGCAACTGAGAAAACAGCCAAATAGACCAAGCTAAGGGCATTTTTCTTTAAATCTTCCAGCTTCATCTGTAAGGCATCAGCCGTAATTAAAA
Source organism: Campylobacteraceae bacterium (assembly GCA_026985655.1). GTDB lineage: Bacteria > Campylobacterota > Campylobacteria > Campylobacterales > Sulfurovaceae > UBA1140. The sequence goes on from JALSQB010000170.1 coordinate 3,264, forward strand.
TGGGAATTAAAAAGAGAACCAATTCGGCAAAGGTTTCATCGGAAAAGAGTACCATCGTAGGAAAAAGATAATAAAATCCATAACTCAACACAATCAATGAAACAGGTGAAGGAATTTTAAAATATTTTTGAAGTTCAATGGAGATGAATAAAATGGTCAATAGGGCTAAAAGGGTTAAAATCATTTGTAAAATACCTTAATTTAAAATTAAAGTATTTTAGCATAAATTTGACTATTTTTTAAATTTTCGTAACACAGACCAAAGTAATGGTCCATAACGTACCAATAATGAAAATACTTTCTTCATTTTTTCTCCTTTTGTTTTAAATTAATAACTTTGTAGCCACAGCACAAACAGCACTCTCACTCTTTAAAATAAGTGGTGTATCTAAGCCCACAATTTTTTCTTTAGAGAAGAGAGCCATCTCCTCAAGCGTAAATCCACCCTCACAACCTATTAAAACCGTATCAATGGTAGCATTTTTTTCTAAAAATGTTTCTGAGAAGTTTATCATAACGGTTTGTGGATATTGTTCTAAAAATGTTTCTAAGGAGTGGGCAAATTCAAGCTTCATCAAACTACTTCTGCCACACTGTTGGGAGGAGTTAAGTAAAATTTTTTCTAATCGCTTAAAATCTAGCTTAAAACTCTTTTGAGAACGAGAACAGTAAATAAAAGTAATCTGTTCTACCCCCATTTCATTTAGAGTAGGTAAAACTTTTTCAACACTTTTAGGCTCAATAACGCACCATGCCAAATGTAAATTTTTCTTTGCTTTAACTTCTAACTTTTCAAAACGCTCTAGCGACAACAAAGCCTCTTTTTTATTTAAAGTGCTAATCTTATAGAAATAGATAGTATCATCTTCTAAATTACGCAAGGCAATCACTTCCCCCTCACGATGGCGACGCACTTTAAAAAGATAGCGATGTTCATCACCTCTTAACACTAAAGTAGCTTGTGAGGCTTGTTTAGAAAAAAGATACTGCATACTAAAGGCTCACAACACCTTTAGCTTTTAAAATCATCAGTACCACCATTGCTACTAAAATAACAATGTTAATAATGTTTGTCTTTACAAATCCTGCACGTAAGGCTTTTAAGGTCGCTTCATCTTGGGTATCAGCTTTTTTAATGCGTTTATGTTTGGTGATTTCTAATACCATCATAATAGCAAAAACAATTACCATAATAATGATACTCAGCGTAAAGTCCATATTTCCTGATACCAATGCAATCATTCCTGCGAATGCAATCATTGTTATGAGTGCTTGAAAAACCATGGTGAAGATGAAAGAGGCTTTTTTAAATCCTAAAGGTGATTTTGCTACAAAGGGTAAAAATAACCCTAAAACTAAAAAGCCTAAAAAAGCTTTTATTAAAATACTATGTGTCATTAACATGGTCTCAAGCATGAAAACTCCTAATTTTTTGATTGGTTAAAAACGGATTATATCCTAATTTGGTTATACTTTATGCATATTAATTAAAGGTCGAAAATGACAGTGTCTATTGAAGAAGCATTAGAGCTTATTTACCAAAAAGTAGAAGCCAAGAGTACCCATATTCTCCCCATAGAAGAGGCATTAGGGGCGATTGTTGCCAAAGATTATGTTGCCCATTTTGATTTACCACGGTTTGATAACTCGGCGATGGACGGCTACGCTGTTAAAGTAGCTGATGCAGGAGAAGAGGTCAGGCTTAAAGACGTTACCTATGCAGGAGATGAGGGCAAAGAAGCATTTAATCAAGGGGAAGTGGTCAAAATTATGACAGGAGCACCTACGCCTAAAGGGTGTGAAGCGATTGTTGCCATTGAAGATGTTGAAGTGACGGCTAAAGGTCTTGTACTTCCTCAAAACATCAAAACAAAAAATTTCATACGATGGCAAGGAGAAGACATTAAAGCAGGTAAGCTTTTTTTAGAGGCGAAAACCAAAATCACCTCCTACACCTTAGCACTATTAGCTTCCCAAGGGATTACGCACCTTGAAGTTTACCGAAAACCCAAAGTGGTCATTTTTTCCACAGGAGAAGAGCTAAAAGCTCACTATGAACGCATTGAAAAACATCAACTCTACAACTCAAATGCCCCTATGTTTTCAGCCCGTGCCAAAGAGCTTGGCTGTGATGTTTCCTACCTATCAACTTCAGGAGACACCATAGAAGAGCTTAAAAGTGCAATAAACAATGCCAAAAATGCCGACCTAATTTTAAGCTCTGGAGGCGTTTCAGTGGGCGATAAAGACTTTACCAATGAGGCATTTAAAGCTTTAGGCATGGAGAGTTATTTTACAGGCATCGACATTAAACCTGGTCGCCCCACACACTTTGGAAAGTTGGGTGAGTGTTTTGTAATTAACCTACCTGGAAATCCTTTAGCAAGTATGGTAAACTTTGAGATGTTTGTAAAACCTACCATTGCTAAACTTACAGGTACAAATGCTTTTTATCATGCAATTATCTCTAGCAAAATGGGCGTAGAACATAAATTTAGAGCAGGTAAAAACAGTGTAATTTTAGGGAAATGGAACGGAACAGACTTCACTCCAATCGCCAATCAAAAACCAGGTATGGTAGCACCACTAAATCAAGCTGATGGAATGCTTGTCGTGACAAAAGAGATGGATAGATTAGAAAAAGAAAAAATGGTAAAGATGATACCTATAAAAGTAGATTTACAGAGTGATAAAAAAGAGGATTTTTTTATTAGAGCGTAATCAAGATTGGAGAAAAAGGGCTTATGCCCCTCCTCTTCCAATTAAGACTATAGTCCAGAAATATAAGCAGCTACTGCTTTAATGTCTGCATCACTAAGTCCACCAACTTGACCTTTCATTACCATTCCCATACCAGCTACGTTACGTGTACCAGCTTTGTATTCAGTAATTTTTTTCTCTAAATCAGCTGCTGCTTGACCAGCAATAATTGCAGATTTACCCATTGCACTTGTTTTACCATCAGCACCATGACAACCAGCACATTTAGCGAAAAGTGCTTTTCCTGCATCTGTACTTGCTGCTGAAGTTGCAGCAGCTACTGCTGAACCAGCTGCTTCTTTTGCTGAATCAACTGCTGAAGCTGCTTTTTCTTTAACGGCATCAGCTGCTTCGCTTGCTGCTTCTTTTGCTGAATCAACTGCTTTAGTTGCTGTTTCTTTAACTGCATCAGCTGCTTCGCTTGCTTTTTCTTTAACAGCATCGGCTGCTTCAGTTGCTTTTTCTGTTGCTGCTGCTTTAACTTTTTCAGCTGCATTAGCTACGGCATCTTTTGCTTCAGTAGTTGCTGATTTTTTCTCACCACCACATTTACCTTCGCCACATTTACCTGCATTACATTTTTTTACTGATTCTGATTTTGCCTCAGTTGCTGCTTTTGCTTCTGCACCTGTCGCTGAATCTCCACAAGCTGTTAAAAGTACAGCTGCTGCTACCATTGATAAAACTGTAAGTTTTTTCATTATCTCTATCCTTTAATTTTAGTATCTGCAATTATACTATAGTTTTTTAGGATTTACAACCAACATAAAAAAAGAGTAAAAGATAGTGTCAATAGGGGATTTATAAGTGATATTTGAGTTAAAGTAGGGTCTTATTTATGTTTAAAACTTATACGATATATAAGCTTAAAATATATTTTATAATTTTTCAATAGAAGTTCTATCACTAGAACTCCTATCAGTTTTTATAAATTTATTGTTTATTCATCTTCTGGAATTGGATGTGAAGCAGCTCCACATTTACTAATTCCACATTTACCATCACGCTCTCTCTCTTGTGCACCTATATCTTTTTCAATTTGAACAGATGCTGTATCAGCAGCTCCATTTGGTCTTGAATTATCAGCAGCTCCATTTGCTGAACCTCCACAAGCTGTTAAGAGTAATCCTATTGCTACTATTGATAAAATGGTAAGTTTTTTCATTTATATGTTCCTTTATGTTTAAATATAACTTATTATACTATACTTTTCTAGGATTTGCAACTAATTTTTTTTCTAACATTAAATCCCATATTTTTGGGTTTTTCCACTCTTTTTTAATCTGTTTTGAGAAAAAAATCTTTTCTAAACTGATATTTCCCATCAAGTCGCTATGGGCATCTTCTTTAAAGCCTTGTGCATAACCCGTCTCTGTTTCATGCACAATAATACTATGCAGTTTTACTTCACGTTCACCATTGACCATACCTGTACAGACTAAAATACGTTCAACCATTAAATAGATAACGCGTGAAAACTGTTCAGCTGAAGGTGAAACAGGTAACTCTACCCAGCGTGTAGAGTGCTTTTTCATATCTTCTAAATAACCATCATCATCTCCTGACCACAAAGTAATGGCATGGTCAAAAGATTCTATTAACTCTTTAATCGTCTCTTTCATTAAGCCAAAATCATACACCATCTGTCCATGGTCTAAGTAGTTTGATTCTAACAAAACTTCTACCTTATAAGAGTGTCCATGTATGTTTTGAGAACAACGTTGCGTGGTACACCCTCTAACAATATGGGCATTTTCAAATTTAAATAGTTTTCTTATTATCATAAAATTCTCCTAAAAAACAATTTGCCCCTCTTGTTGCATACGATGCATAATATCTTTGGCTTTTTGATGCCCTTGATAAGAAGCTTTTCGACACCATTCTAAGGCTTTCTCTTGATTCTCTTCACAGCCAAACCCTTGACCATACATCGCCCCAAGGTTAAACTGCCCCTCTGGTGAGCCTTTTTCAGCTGATTTTTTAAAGAGCATATAGGCTTTGTCATAACTCTGTTCTACCCCTGTACCCTCTTTAAAAAGTACGCCTAAGTTATTAAAAGCTTCGGCATTACCCCGTTTGGCTGCCTCTTCATACCAAAAGGCTGATTCTGAATAATTTCGCTCACACCCCTCTCCCTCTTCAAACATTAAGGCTACATCAAATTGTGCTTGAGGCATTCCTTTAATCGCTGCTTTTAAGTAGTACTGATGGGCTGTTGTAGCATCTTTTTCTACGCCTAAACCTCGTAAATAGAGTAAACCAAGATTGTAAGAAGAGGAGTGTTCTCCTGCATCTGAAGCTTTCTTATAATATTCTATCGCTTTTGCATAACTTTGCTCTACTCCTAAACCATTATGATAAAAGTACCCAATGGTAGCCAGTGAAGCCAAGTCACCTTGACTGGCAATGTATTGATAAAGTTCTAAGGCTTTCGAGTACTCTTTAGCATTAAAAAGTTCTAAAGCTTCAGCTTTTAATTCTTGGTTTGGCATAGTTCCTCACTT
>JALSQB010000171.1 GCA_026985655.1 Campylobacteraceae bacterium
CCCTACAATTTTACAAAATTCTCAATAATCTTTAAACCATTCTCATGGCTTTTTTCTGGGTGGGGTTGTATGCCGTAAATATTATCTTTGTTTACAGCACTTACAAATTCATAGCCGTAATAAGTTTTACCTATGGCGTATTTGTCATTACAAACTGCGTGGAATGAGTGGACAAAATAGAGATAAAATTCATCATCTAAGCCATCAAAAAGAGGATTATCATTCTGTTTAAACATCTCATTCCAACCCATATGAGGCACTTTAAGTTTATGGTCAAATTTTTGCTCATCAAAAGAAACTACTTTACCCTCAATAAGCCCTAAACCCTCACTTTCTCCAAACTCTTCAGAACTTTCAAAAAGCAGTTGCATACCAAGGCATATTCCTAAAAGAGGTTTTCCACTTTGTGCGTACTCTTTTATGGCATTGTCCATAGCATTACTTTTTAGATGTTCCATCGCATCAGCAAATGCACCCACACCAGGGAGTATAAGTTTACTGTAATTTTTAAGTTTTTCAGGGTCAGACTCTACGGCTATTTTAGCCCCTACATTTTCAAATGCATTGATGACCGAAGCCAAATTTCCCATGTTGTAATCGACAATACCAATCAAAGGATAGTCCTTATTATTAATTAATGTGATTATAGCTAAAGTAAGTTGAAGAGTGAAAAAAGAAGCAAAAAAGAGGAGTATCTTCTCTCAAATGAGAGAAGATAAAGATTAAAAGTCGTAAGTGACACCTGCTGAAACAGCATCTAAATCAGGCGCTCCTGATTTAACAAGCATTCTTTCATAATCAGCAAATACACCTAAACCTTTTTCTTGGTTTCCTTTTCCATCAAAAGTTCGACCGTAACGACCCTCTTTAGGGGTATCTTTACTTAAATCTACTTCAACACCAAGACCTAAAGCAAGTCCATCTGCATCTACCTTTGCCATAGAACCTTTAGTTTTTGTTTTAGCTAAACCAACTAGACCATAAACATTTGTTTTATCGCCTACTGGCACCATTGGTTTAAGGAAAAGACCTGCATGATCTACTTTTCCACCATTAGAGTTGATTGCTGTTTTAATACCTCTAGCTTCAATACCAACATATTTATTAAAGTCATAACCAACTCTTGCCATACCACCGACTGTTTTATCTACTCCTCCCGTTGTAGGACACTTACATTTAGAGTCATATCTAGCACCTGAAATCCCTAAACCTGCATAGAAACCACTTGGGTTAATATCTTTTACAGGTACAGGGGCAACAACAACAGGTGCTGGCTCTGGCTCAACAACAACTGGTGCTGGTTCTGGTTCAACAACAACTGGGGCTGGTTCTGGTTCAACAACTGGGGCTGGGGCGACATATGGTTCAACATATGTCTCTTCTGCCATCTGTACATCTTCAACCTCATAAGGAGTTACAACTGAAAAGTCTCCACCTGCATAAGCAACACTTCCAACTGCTAAAAGCGTAATAACTGATAATTTAATTTTGTTCATATATATTCCTTTAAAATATTTAATTTATTATAACAATATTTAACTTGATTTTTTCTGTTAAAAAAAATTACTTAAGAAAATATTATATAATTTACTCACCTAGATTTGGGTGGCTTTATAATATATTAATTTAACTTTAATATTCTTTTTTAATTGTTAAAAATACAAATATATTAATTTTAAAGCCATAGATAATAGTAAATCTAAATAAATCTCAACAAAAGCAAAAAATAAAGGGGAAATAGAATAAGTAAAAAAGCCTACCCTAAAAGGATAGGCTCACTAAAAGTTAGTACAAGAAGTTAAAAAGTCTTAGCTTCTTTTAGCAATAATCTCTTTAGCAACATTAGCAGGAACTTCATCATAGTGGTCAAATTCCATTGCATAAGTTGCACGACCTTGGGTCATTGAACGTAAGTCAGTTGAGTAACCGAACATCTCTGAAAGTGGTACAAAGGCATCAACAATTTT
>JALSQB010000172.1 GCA_026985655.1 Campylobacteraceae bacterium
TTGCCCAAAAATCATACAAAAAAATCAAATAAATATTATAATTTCATACTATAATAAAGCAATAAGTAGAAATAAGGGGAAAAATATGTTCGCAAAATTCAAAGACTTTCTAGGTCTTGACATTAAAACAGATAAATACAAAAAAGCAGACAATGCCATGTTTGGTAAAATCTCTAACTTTAAAACACCAGATGAGTGGGTGCGTAGTACTTGTGGTTACTGTGGTGTGGGTTGTGGTTTGTACATTGGGGTAAAAGATGGTCGTGCTGTCTATACCAAAGGTGACCCTGCTCACCCTGTAAGTAAGGGAACGCTTTGTCCTAAAGGGATTATGGAGCATGAGATGGTTAATTCAGACAACCGAATTCCTGAACCTCTCATTCGTAAAAATGGAAAGTTTGAAGCTGTTGAATGGAATGAAGCTTTTAAACATACAGCTGATAAGTTCAAAGAGATTCAAGCAAAACATGGCAAAGGGGCTGTGGCGTGTATCTCTACTGGGCAATTTTTAACCGAAGATTTTTACACCTTGGGTAAATTTGTACAACTCGGACTTGAAACCAACAACTACGATGGAAACACAACGCTATGTATGGCTTCAGCTGTTATGGGCTACAAGCAGACCTTTGGGAGTGATGGACCACCTGCTTCTTATGAGGATTTTTCTCATGCTGATGTTATTATGCTTATTGGGGCAAATATCGCTGACAATCACCCCATCTTAAAGCTCCACATTGCAAAAAACAAAGCCACAACAGGCAAAGAGCCTACCATCATTGTCATTGACCCACGTTTTTCTAAAACAGCAAACATGGCTGACATTTTTGTACCAATTAAACCCCGAACGGATTTGGCATTGATTAATGGACTCTGTTACATCATCTTTGAGCAAGGTTGGGAAGATGAAAAGTTCATCAAAGAGCGAACCAACGGGCATGTTGAATTTAAAAAACATATCATGAACAACTACCCTCCTCAAGAGGTGGCAAACATTACAGGTATTGAGGTGAAAGAGTTGTACAAAATTGCCAAAGTTTATGCTAACTGTGACAAAGCCATGTCGGCGTGGACAATGGGGGTGAACCAAAGTAGCATCGGAACAGACACCGTTTCTGCCATTTGTAACCTAGCACTCATCACAGGAAACCTTGGAAAAGAGGGAGCATCTCCATTTTCCATTACGGGTCAATGTAATGCCATGGGAACACGTGAGTTTGGCTTTACTTCGTCTATTCCTGGTTATAGGAACTATGCCTCCGATACAGATAGAGCCGTTTTTGCAGACATTATTGACGTGCCAACAGAGCTTATTCCAACGAAAAGGGGTTATGCTTATCCACAAATTATTGAAGCCATTGACAGAGGGGAAATTAAAGCCCTTTGGATTACAGCAACCAATCCACTGGTGAGTTACCCTGACCAAGAACGCTTAAGAAAAATCTTTGCTAAACTGGACATCTTAGTGGTGCAAGATGCCTTTATGAGTGAAACAGCACAAATTGCCGATGTTATTTTTGCAGCAGCGACTTGGGGCGAAAAAGAAGGGGTTTACACCAACTCTGAACGCCGTTGTAACTACGCAAAAAAAGCCGTTGAGCCTTTAGGGAAAACCATGAGTGATGCCAACATCATCATGGAGTTCTCCAAAGAGTTTGAGGGGAAATATGAACTTCTCTTTAAAAATTTCAACTCTAGCCGTGATATTTTTGATGAAATAAAACGCGTAAGTGCTGGACAACTTTGTGACTACACAGGTATGGATTATGAAAAAATCCAAGAGCTAGGTGGCATTCAATGGCCGTGTAATGAGCAGTACCCAGAGGGGAAAAAACGGCTCTACACCGAAGGATTTGACTGTCCAACATCTGATGGAAAAGCCCAACTTCTCCCTGTCGATTGGATTCCTCTACCCGAGAGCTACAATAAAGAATTCCCTATGAACCTTAACACAGGACGAACCGTTGAACAGTGGCACACTCGCACCAAAACCAAAAGCATCGCCCTACTCAACAACTTAGCCCCTGAAGCATGGGTAGAACTCAACCCCAAAGATGCCAAAAAACTCAAAGTAAAAAGTGGCGACCGAATTAGCATGGGTTCAAGTCGTGGAAAGGTTGAAGAGGTCATTGTCAAAGTCACCGAAGTGGTACGTGAGGGAGATTGTTTTGTACCGTTCCATTTTAGCGAACAGCTCATCAACAACCTCACCATTCCTGAATTTGACCCTAAATCTTTTGAGCCAAACTTTAAACAATGTGCTGTTAATATCTACTCTAAAGAAGTACCAGAGGGGATTGTTATGGAAGAGCTTGAAGTGGCAGGAGCGTTAAGTGAGCCTGCTGGATTAAATGTTCAAAATGAAGAAATTAAGGAGAAAGAGGAGAAAGAAGCCTAAGCTTCTTTATTGGCTTCCTCTTCAGCCTTTTTAGCAGCTTTTTCTGCCGCTAATTTGGCTTTTTTATCTGCTTTTTCTTTGGCAATACGTTCCTCTTCAAGGCGTTTTTCTTCAGCCTCTTTGGCAGCTTGTTCAGCAGCTTTTTTACGCTCTTCTTTTTGTTCTTCTGAGAGTTTTTTCACTACTATTGTCCAATCTACTTCATTGAACTTAATGGAGTTCATTAGCTCATGACCTGTCTCTTTAATGAAGTCGGCAGATTTTTGAATGTGTGAATAATCACCTATTTCAAATAGAAAAATCCCTACTTCACCAATTTTTAAACCACTCTCTAGCAGTTCACCCATTCTTTCATAGAAGTCGTCGTGTAAGTGTCTTAAGTCATATCTTTGCATTATCTATCTACCTCACCAAATACAATATTTGTTGAACCAATAATGGTTACAACATCAGCGATGTAAGTGCCAACTAAAATCTCTTGTAATAACCCTGTATGGAAGAATGATGGTGCTCTACATTTAAGTCGATAAGCATACGGTTCACCCTCTGACTTAATATAGAAACCAAGTTCACCTTTTGGTGATTCTGTTGGTACATACACTTCTCCTTTTGGAGGTCGCATTCCTTGCGTTACTAACACAAAGTGTTGCATTAACGCATAGTTTTGCGTCATAATCTCCTCTTTAGGTGCTGAGATGTATTGTGGAGCGTGAGCCATAAGTTGTGGCTCTGTTTTTGCATACATAGGCATCAGTTGTCTAATAATTTTAATAGACTCTGTCATCTCTGCCATATAAAGACGGTAACGTCCATAAGAGTCATTTAAGTCAGAAACAGGAATGTCAAAATCCAACTCTCCATAAAGCTCATATGGCTCCTCTTTTCTAATGTCATACGCAATACCACTTCCTCTAAGCATAGGTCCAGAACAACCCCATGAGAGTGCATCTTCTGGGCTTAATACACCCACATTTTCAAGACGCATTTTCCAAATTCGGTTCTCTTCTAAAAGTGCATTGTAAGTATGTTCTAGTTCATACTCTAAGTTGGCACAAAACTTTTCCATATTGGCTAACCAATCAGAAGGAATATCTAAAGGCACTCCCCCAATTCTAACAGCAGAGTGCGTAAGTCTTGCACCACAATAATCTTCCATTAAATCCATTGCAAATTCACGTTCACGGAAAGCGTAAAGGAAAACAGACATTGCCCCAACATCTAGTGCATGGGTTGCAATAAAGAAAAGGTGAGAAATAAGACGGTTAAGCTCCAAAAGCATTGTACGAATAACTTGCGCTCTTCGTGGTGCTTCAATGCCTAAAAGTTTTTCAACAGCTAAAGCATACGCATAGTTATTTGAAGTTGAAGCAATGTAGTCAAGTCTATCTGTCGTTGGTAAAAACTCATTGTATGTCATGTTTTCAGCCATTTTTTCAATACCACGGTGAAGGTAACCAATATCGGGATACGCTTTAACGACTTGTTCACCATCAAGCTCTAACACAAGTCTTAACTGACCGTGAGCTGAGGGGTGTTGAGGACCAAAGTTAATAACCATAGTGTTGTCTTCACGGTCAAAGTTTAAGTTCTCAAAAAATGGGGAAAGTTTATTGGATTGTTGCATCTCTTCTACCTACTTTCTTTCTTTTAATTGCTTAGTTTCACCCTTAGTGTAATCGACTAAGAATGTTTTAGAGTATTCAATCTCTGTTTTGGTTTCATTTTCGGCATTAAGTTCAGCACCAAATGGCACTTCATAACCTACTCTTGAGAAACGTTTAGAATCATATCTTTCAATTTTTGCTTCATCTCTATTTTCTGGGCCAATGGCTTCACGAGCATCTTTTCCAAAGATTTTATCAACTTCATACCACGAAGCAAATTCATCTCCGTGCAATGGATAAGTTTTAAGAAGAGGATTTCCCTCCCAATCTTCTGGCATAAGAATTCTTTTCATAAACGGATGATTGTTCGCCACAATACCAAACATATCAAACATTTCACGTTCAGCAAAGTTAGCCAATTTAAAAAGAGGGACAACCGATTCAATGGCTAAGCCCTGCTCTATTCTCATAACCAAACGCATACGTTTCGCCTCTTTAAGGTTTAACATTTGGTAAAAAATTTCAAAGTTACCATCTTTTGCCAAATAATCTACGGCTGACATTTCAGAAAGCATAGCATAACCACACTCCTCTTTTAAAGTTTCTATGGCTTGGAAATTATCTGCATGGTTAATCTCAACTACCATACACTCTAGCTCAATACGAGAAGAGAGAACTTCCACCTTAGCACTTAACTTTTCCAATTGTTCAGCATAAATAGCATCGCTAGCCACCTCTGTTCTAGGTGTTGTTGGCACCACATGAAATCTGTCGGTATAGTAAGATTGTTTTTGAACATTCCCTTTTGGTACATACTTTCTCATCTATATTAACCTTAAGTTCTGTTTTGTGTTTTTGTTCATGTTCGCAGACTCTTTACGAATTTTTTTCTGCAACATCATCAACGCATACTGTAATGTTTCTGGACGTGGCGCACACCCTGGAAGATAAATATCCACAGGAATAATCCTATCAACCCCTTGTACGGTTGAATAGGTATTGAACATTCCACCTGTGTTAGCACAAGAACCCATAGAAATCACCCATTTAGGTTCAGTCATCTGGTCGTAAAGTCGTCGTGCAAACTCAGCATGTTTTTTAGAGAGTGTTCCTGCCAAAATCATTACATCTGATTGTCGAGGACTTGCTCTAAAAATAGTACCAAATCTATCAAAGTCATAACGGCTACCACCAGAAGCCATCATTTCAATCGCACAACATGCGAGTCCATAGGTTAAAGGCCAAAGTGAGTTACTTCGTCCCCAGTTTACTAAATGATCAACCGAAGTCAATGCGATTGGTAGTCCTCCTGAAGAGGCGTAATTTACTTGATGCTGTGCCATTCAAGTGCTCCTTTTTTCCATGCGTAAATAAATCCAATTGTCAATAATACAATAAACAAAACCATCTCTGTAAAGCCAAACCATCCCAACAGTTTAAAATCAATAGCCCAAGGGAACATAAAGATTATCTCTACATCAAACAAAATAAATAAAAGTGCTATAAGGTAGAACTGAGTCGAAATAGTATTTGGCTGTTTCGTTACCTCTGGTCCACACTCATAGATGGTGAGCTTCAACTTCTCTGTATCGAGCTTTGCCATTTTTCTACTTACAAATCGTGCTGCAATCAGTGTTGCGTTAAAGGCTACAACCGTTACAATGAATAAGAAAAAAATACCTAAATAAGGGTGATTATTAACCACATGAGTCATTAAAACTCCTTTTACAAGTTGTTATTATCGCTTACAACTTCTCCAATTAAAGAAGAAGTGTGAAGGATTATTGTGCTTATGTTATCGTAATATCTGTTAAGTTCATTGGGGATATAGTAGCTAAACCATTTATCTAAAGTCCATGTAACTAAGTGTTACAGTCTAAATTTAAAGTAAATATCATGATATTATTTTTCTAAAAAAATAAATCAAAAAGTTTATTTCAATAGTTGGGACTTATTTATATAATTATATTATACTTATAGAAGGTTTATAACAAACCCATAAGGGTAAATCTTCTGAGGTGTCAGCTAATGACCAATGATACATACTATTCAAATTAAGGAAAAAAGATGAAAAAAATACTTTTAAGTGCTACTTTAGTACTAGGAATGATGACTTTAACAACAGGTTGTTCAAAACATGAAATGGGTGCTAAAAAATGTGGGGCTTCTGGAAAATGTAATCACGGAAAATGTGGTTCTCAGTCAAAAGCTAAAAAATGTGGAGCTTCAGGAAAATGTAACCAAGATAAATGTTCTTCTACAAGTGCTAAAAAATGTGGTTCTAAATAAACCATTATAAAATAAAAGACATTTTGTCTTTTATTCGTTTTAAGCTCTAATTACTTGTAACACTTACCTTAAAAAATCTATCTGTATAACGTCTCTGATATTCTTGGATCTTCTAAAAGAATATCTAAGTGCTTCTCTTTAATTTCTTTTACAACTTGGTCGGTCATTACTAAAGCCACTCATCTTTTACGCAACAGTATTCAAGCACAACTCAATCTCTTAGAGTGAATAAGAAGAGGAGGCATTGAAATTTTCAATATCGAAAAAAATGATATAGAAAGAATGATAACTTTGACTAAAAAATATTCTGATTTACCCATGGATTTAGCCGACTGTTCATTGACAGCGACGATAATGTTTATCGTACTCTAAAGCGAAAGCCTTTGATTAATCTTTTGCATGAGTATCCGTTGTAGGTTGAATACTTAACAAAATAAAATTAGTCACTCCAATATGAATGACGAGGTTGGCGCTTCGTCACAAGTGAAGAAATTAAAAGCTATAATTCTCTATTCAAATATAACAAGGTATATGATTGCAAGATTTAAAAAATAAGTTAGAAGTTTTTATCTATGATATAGAAAATAATAACATTTCTCAAAATGAGATTGTTATAGGTTTTTTAAATGATGAGGTTATAAAGTATTTGACTTCTGTATCTATTGTAGTTGAGAGCAAAGAGATTTATTTGAGTGTAAAAGCTTACAAACATATACAGAGAGATTTTAAAAAAAGACTAAAAAAGAGTATTCCAAAAGAGCTTATGTTAAATCTTCATAAGAGTTTTGAGACTCCCTACAAGATATTTTTTGATAGTGAGAAAAAACATTGCAATCTTATTTATGTCGATAAAGAAAATGAGTTACTTTTTAAGGTAGTGGTTCATCCAAATTACCACACTAAAATAGGTGTTATCAATACAGTTTTAACAGCAGGAATAATAGATGAGAGTGTATTAAAAAGTAAGTTTTATAAAGAAATTACAGAACATGGATGGGAATTGAACCCATGATAATGGAGGCGAACCCCCTCGATTCCAACATGTCATCCTCTCATGTTCCGTAAGTTCATTATAGCATAAAGTCTATAAATTTTTTCCCTACACAACTTATGAGGTTTATGCGTGTGGGGTATCAAGCATTTTTCTTTTTTCAAAGTAGATTCTCACCTTTTCATTGCACCGTTAAATGATATTTAAATATCCTAGCAATTCCTAGATAAAAACATTGTTTTTATGGTGCATTAAAATGCACCCTACAGCGTACAAAAATCAATTAACTTAAAAACTTAGAAGCTAATACCAACACACAAACATACAAAACATCGGATGCCCTTTTTAATGACTTAGGAATTTAGCGTGTTAGAAATAAAGATTGAAAAAGCTTTTAAAAAAGATATTGCTATAGACAAAAAGAGTGTGCTTTATAATGAAGATGATTTTTGGGAAAAAGGGAACAATCTACTTTAAACACCTAAATTCTAATATCTAAATTTTTTAGAACAAAAACATTACAATTTGAAATGTTTCCAACAAAAATAAATATTTTATATTAAAATATTCTATCCCAAAAAAAGTTATAAGATAAAAAACACCATACAGCCGTAGGTCGGGTTGCCCCCATCCCGACATAAATTCGCATAAATATAGGATAGATGGTTCAAAAAGAATTTATCTAAAAAATATATGCTAATATGGTTTTGTCGATACTCTGTGACTTTAAAGAGAAAAATAAACAGATGGTTGAGATACTATCAACCAACAGAAACTTAGAAAAAAATGTAAGAAAAGGAGAAGAGATGCTAACCGTAGATATTGAAAAAATGCCATCATTTAATATTGGATTTGACAGAGGTATTCAAAAAGGCATTGAAAATGGTGTTAAAAAAGTAGCTCTAGGAATGTTAAAGCTTAATCTTGACATGGAAATTATTCAAAAGAGTACAGGCTTGAGTTTGGAGGAGATAGAGAGCTTGACCCCTACCCCTTCAAGCTCTCCCCAACCAAAGCATTGACCACTTTAGGGTTTCCCTTGCCTCCTGTGGCTTTTAACACTTGTCCCACAAAGAAGCCTAACAGTTTGGTGTTTCCTGCTTGAAACTTAGCTAAGTTATCAGGGTTCTTTGCGATTATCTCTTCTATGATGGGGCTAAGTACAGCAGGGTCGCTTATTTGCACTAAGCCTTTGGCTTCGACTATGGCTTTTGGCTCTTTG
>JALSQB010000173.1 GCA_026985655.1 Campylobacteraceae bacterium
GTGTAGGGACAATGCAACTGTTCTTCTTTTTGGCTGAAATGACACGGTGTATCATCTTGCTATCTAAACAACATCGTGCAATATCTGAAACCAAAACGTAGGGGGTTTTTACATCTTTAAGTGCATTTTTGAGTGATTGCTGACGGCTATTACCTCCCTCAACAAATGTAAACTCTGCAAAGTTTGACATGGTGTGAATGTCATCTTTAGAGGAGACAATTATGGTGTCTTGAAAGTTATTGATGGTTTGAAAATCATTAGCAACTTTAAGCCATAATGGTTGCACACCAATCCACAACCATTGCTTTTTAGGAGGCAGTTTGAAGCGTGAAGCCGAACCTGCTCCTAAGAGAATAAGCGTAATATCACTCAATATTATTTCCTTTTTTAAAGTGTAACCCAATTATACATATGGTAACCTTTAGTAACACTTTAATGGGATTAATCGTAACATAAAAAATTACATTTCTAATAGTTTTAAGAGATTTTCACTCTTTTTTTGTGAGATAGTGTTTTTTTCTAAGAATGCCGAAATCATAGCAATACCATCAACTGTTGGAATCTCGATGAGTTGTTGAATGTTTTCTAAATCTATCCCCCCAATCACCACAATAGGGTAGGGAACATTTTGTGACCATTTTTTTAACTCTTCAATGCCTACGGTGTCATAAGCTACTACTTTAGAAGTTGTTTCAAAAATAGGGCCAATTGCCAAGTAAGACGGCTCTATTTCAAGTGCCATTTCTATCTCTTTTGTCGTGTGTGTACTGACTCCTAAGCGAATGTTTGCTTGGTGAATAGCATTTAAATCAGCATCGACTAAATCCTCTTGACCTAAGTGAATACCATAGGCTTTATGTTGTATGGCAAGTTCCCAAAAGTCATTAATAAAAAGTCTGGCTTTGTGCTTGTTTGAAATTTCAATGGCTTTGATTATCTCTTCTTCTAAGGCTTTTTCTTTTAAATCTTTGACCCTTAATTGAGCTGTTGTGATGCCCAATGCAAAAAGCGTTTCAAGTTTATTGGCTCTATCGACTAAAGGATAGAGTCCCAAAGGGGTGTTGCCACAGTTTAAAAATTTCATTATTTAAATTGATGCCAAAAAGGTGTACCAATGGTAGGGGTAGATGGACTCGCAAACTCACGCTCTTGCATCGTACCCGCCTCGTAGCCTAAACGACCTGCTTGGGTGGCATATTTAAATGCTTTTGCCATTTTGACAGGGTCTTGTGCTAGGGCAATGGCAGAGTTCAATAAAATGCCATCATATCCTAACTGCATGGCTTCCACGGCATCACTTGGTTTTCCTATTCCTGCATCGACAATGAGTTTAAGTTCTGGGAACTGCTTTCTAATGGCTTTTAGATTACTTGGATTCATCAACCCTTGACCAGAACCAATGGGAGAACCCCAAGGCATTAAGATTTTACACCCTACATTGGCTAAACGTTTGGCGACTACTAAATCATCGGTTGTGTATGGAAAAACCTCAAAACCCTCTTCAATAAGAACTTCAGCAGCTTTAACGGTTTCAAAAGGGTCGGGCTGTAAGTTGTATTGGTCACCGATGACTTCTAGTTTTATCCAATTTGTTCCAAAAACCTCTCGTGCCATTTGGGCTGTGGTAATGGCTTCTTTGGCAGAGTGACACCCTGCTGTGTTGGGCAATACATTAATATTAAGCTCTTTAATAATGTCCCAAAAGTTATTACCTCCACCATCTCCTGCTGATTGACGACGCAGTGCCACGGTAACAATCTGGGCTTCACTCTCTTTAATTGCCTCTTCCATATTGGCAGGGCTAGGGTAGAGGGCTGAACCGATAAGCATTCTGCTTGTTAATGTTTTTCCCCCGATTTCCCAACTATCTTGATGCATTTTATCCTCCTTGGACTGGTGCTAAAATATCTATGGTGTCACCATCATTAACGATGGTTTGTTCATACTTTTTAATAGAAACAAAAGTAGTGTTCACTGCTATGGCAAAGCCTTGTTGTTTGTACTCTAGTACTTCTATTAACTGCTTAATATTGAGATTTTTCTCTATCTCTTTCATTTCACCATTGACGGAAACTTTTATCATGTGTTTATTCCTTCATTTAAAGCTTTTTCCACAATTGCAGGGGCTAAGAGGTAGCCATGCCGATAAAGCCCATTGATGCGTGTGAGTTTTTCACCTTGCTCAATATTGGGTAGATTGTCTTTTAGTGTTGGACGACAATTGGTAAGCATTTTGACTATTCGTGCTTCTGCAAACCCTGTGTGCATGGAGTAAACAGCAGAAAGAAGTTCCAGTGAAGAACGTACCGATACTTCACTTCTATCTTCACTCTCTATTTCGGTTGCTCCAATAACATAACGGTTGTTTTGTCGTGGTACAATGTAGATTTTGTAGCGTGGGTGAAGCATTCGTGTTGGACGTTTGATGTTTACTTCAGGTGCGTCCAACCAAAGCACTTCTCCTCTAACGCCTCGTAAGTTTTTCACTTGTTCATTTGCCCCTAATCCACGCGAATCAAAGACCCAATCAAATTTTTCTGTTGTGTTATTAAAAGAGATAGCCCCTTCTGAAACGGAATCTACTTTAGTCTCTTGATGCCACGTAACATTTTGATGGTTCAATAGGTATTCAGTAGAGCGTTGCATAAAGCGTTGGGCATCGACTTGTCCCTCATGAGGAATATAAAAAGCTTTGTTGTGTTGTTCAAGGTCAGGTTCAAGGGCGATAATGCCCGTTCTATCGAGTAGTTGAATATCTTTAGCTTCTTCTACTTTTGATTTTAATGTAGCAATAAAATGGTCAAGTTCAGAGTAGTCTTGTGGGTGAGCTGTAATGATGCTCCCCTCTAATTGATAAGCATCTTCAAGTCCAATACTTTTTAAAAGAGGCAACCAAAGTTCTATGGAGCGTTTTCCATGTTTAAAAATGACCGATTCAGCTGTTTCAAGCTCTGCAAAGGCAGCTAACATGCCAGCTGCTGTCATGCCAGCTGCTTTTTCTCCATTGGCTTGGTCTTCGTCAAACAGTGTTAAGGTGTGTCCCTCTTGGAGTAGATTTAAGGCTAAAACTCTTCCAACAAGTCCTACACCTGCAATTGCGATGTTCATTTATTTCCCTTTACTATAAAATTTGAGATTGAAAGTCTCAAATTTTTCATTTAGTTTGGTAAGAAGTCTATTGGGCAAAGGGCAGACACGGAGGTCGCCCCTACAATTTTATTTTGTCAGCTTCAACGTAAACTTCGCTTCCCATCTCTTTAAATTTAGCCGACATTTCGTCCATTCCTTGTTGGATTTCTAATTCATCAGAATACTCTCTAACATCAGCAGAAATTTTCATAGAACAGAATTTTGGTCCACACATTGAACAGAAGTGTGCTACTTTAGCAGCTTCGAGTGGCATGGTTTCATCGTGGTAATCTCTGGCACGTTCAGGGTCAAGACCAATGTTAAATTGATCAACCCATCTAAATTCAAATCGTGCTAAACTCATGGCATCATCTCTGGCTCTGGCACCTGGATGACCTTTGGCAACATCAGCAGCGTGAGCTGCGATTTTGTACGTAATAAGTCCCTCTTTTACATCTTCTCTGTTTGGCAGACCCAAGTGTTCTTTTGGCGTAACATAACAGAGCATGGCACATCCGTACCAACCAATCATCGCTGCTCCAATTCCTGAAGTGAAGTGGTCATAACCTGGAGCTATGTCAGTAGTCAAGGGCCCAAGTGTGTAGAATGGTGCTTCGTGACAAACGTCAAGTTGCTTGTCCATGTTCTCTTTAATCATGTGCATGGGTACATGACCTGGCCCTTCGATGAGGGTTTGCACATCATGTTCCCATGCAATTTTGGTTAAGCGTCCTAGCTCTTCAAGTTCACCAAATTGTGCTTCATCATTGGCATCTGCTCCACTTCCTGGACGTAAACCATCTCCTAGAGAGAAAGTGACATCATAGGTTTTCATAATTTCACAAATATCTTCAAAGTGTGTGTTTAAGAAATTCTCTTTGTGGTGATGAATCATCCATTTAGCCATAATTGCCCCACCACGACTTACAATTCCTGTTACCCGTTTAGCCGTCATTGGTACATGGTGCAAAAGAAGCCCTGCGTGAATGGTAAAGTAATCTACCCCTTGCTCTGCTTGTTCAATCAAAGTATCACGGAACACTTCCCAAGTTAGGTCTTCAGCAATTCCATTTACTTTTTCAAGTGCTTGGTAGATTGGTACAGTTCCAATTGGCGTTGGAGAGTTTCTTAAAATCCAGTCACGAGTGGTGTGAATGTTTTTACCTGTACTTAAATCCATAACGGTATCAGCTCCCCAACGTGTGGACCATACCATCTTTTCTACCTCTTCAGCAATACTTGACGTGGTCGCCGAGTTACCAATGTTGGCGTTTACTTTAACCAAGAAATTACGCCCAATAATCATAGGCTCTACCTCTGGGTGGTTAATGTTACAAGGAATAACAGCACGACCAGCAGCTACTTCTTGACGTACAAATTCAGCGGTGATTTGTTTTGGTAGGTTTGCGCCAAAGTTCTCCCCTTTTAAACGCTCTTCACGCTCTGGGTCACTTAGGTATCGCTCACTCATAGCTGCATCTTGGTTCTCACGCAAAGCGATGAATTCCATCTCTGGGGTAATAATTCCTTGACGTGCATACCACATTTGAGAAACGTTACCACCTTTCCCGTCTTTTCCTTTTTTAGCTCTTAATGGAGTTCTTACTAGACCTGTTGCTCCTGCTGTTACAAAGTCGAGTTGTTCATCTGTTTTGTAGCCATTATCCACAGGAGCCATGATACGCCCCTCATACTCTTCAACATCACCACGCCCCATAATCCACTCTTTTCTAATCGCAGGAATTCCTTGCTCAACGTCAATTTCAACTGTTGGGTCTGTGTAGGGTCCAGAGGTGTCATAAACTCTTAGTTTACTTTCATCTCCTAGTAAAATCTCTCTTACAGGAACACGAATGTCTTTGTGAATTTCACCCTCTAAGTAAACTTTGGTAGAAGCGGGAAAAGGTTCACGCGTGAGTTCATCGTTTGATGTGGTAAATTTGTCTTTAAATGCTTTGGTCATAACTTTATATCCTTCTATATGTAGAGGCAGAAAGTAAGAGGAATGATTTTAGAAGAACAGAAGATTTGAGGGAATACTCCCTATAAATATTATGTTTTAAATTACAAAAAGTTCTCTTCCTTACGCCAATGTTAATTGGTTCAAGTTCAACGGGACTAGCCAACTAGGCTATCTCAGCTATTTTAAATAGCACCCCGAGAGATGAATATTAGATTTATAGCTGATACTACATTTATTTTTACTTAAAAATATTTAATATTATCAAGTGACTCTATAAAAATGTTATATAATTATGTTAAAAAATGTTAAATAATATTTATATTTTTTAACATAATGAGGAATAAGATAAATCTTTTTTTAAAATTAAGCAATAATTCTTGATATTTTCTTTTTTTTAGATTATACTAGGATACATTTTAATTACAAAAGGAGTAAATAAATGAAATTTACAAAACTAAGTTTAATCGCTGCAATCGCAGTTACAACAGCAATGGCAAGTGATGCTAAAATCTCTGGTGAAGCTAGACTAAATTATGGAACGGATGATATTGGAACACATGACCTTTTTAACAAAAATGGTGCTTATGGTGATTCTGCTATTAACCTTAACTACACTAAAGATCTTATTAAAGGTGTAACTGCTAATGTTGGTGTAACAGGTGTTTCTACTCTTGGTTTAGAAAACAACCTAGTAAGTGGAACATGGGTAAGCCATGGTGGTGCAAGATCAGCTGCTGGTGTAGATGATAAAGTATGGATTGACACAGCAAACCTTGTTCTTAAACCAATCGATAAAACAATGTTAGTTGTGGGTCGTCAAACACTAGATACACCGCTTGCATTTACAGAGACTTGGAACCTTGCACACAATACATTTGATGCCGTTGTAGCTGTTGATAACCATATTGAAAAAACTACTTTGGTAGCTGCTTATGTTGGTCGTGGAAATGGTCATAATGGTTTTGAAAATGTTGATGGTGGACAAAGTGCGTATGGTGCTTTAAATAAAGGACAAGAAGCCGCATTAGCAAACAATAAAGGTGCTTATGCAGCAGCAGTAGTAACTAAATTAATTCCAATGACTACTGCACAAGCATGGTACTACAATGTTAAAAATGAAGCCAATGCTTTTTGGTTACAAGCTGATGTAGCTCCGACAAAAGAGCTTTCTGTAGGTGGACAATATTCACAAATCTCACCAAAAGGTGTAGTTGATGGTGCTGATGACACTAAAGCATTTGCTGTTAAAGCAGGTTATACTGTAGCAGGTGTTGATTTGGCAGGTGCTTACTCACAAGTAGATGACAAAGGTTTAGTCTATATGGGTAACACTGCAACAGGTGGAGCACATAATGGACAATCTAAACTTTATACTGAAGCATGGTGGAACTACGGTTATGTAGGTCAAGCTGGTGCAAAAACAGGAATGGTTTCTGCTTCTATGGGTGATTTTGGAGCACAATATACTACTGTTAGCAATGATAACGATGCAAATTTAGAAATGAATGAAATTACCTTGACAGCAAGTCATAAAGTGGGTCCAGTTAATGCTACTGTTGCTTTGATTAATACTGCATCTGACAATGCTGCTATTGATGGGAATTCAGTTCAAGCTTACTTGACTGCTCCTTTCTCTCTATAGTCATTAATCTGACTTAAGGACTCTCTTTTGAGAGTTCTTCTTTAAATCTTCTTAACTTTTCAACTTTCTATTTTAGCCTATACAATCGCAGGAATTTCTAAGACAATGGTATTGTCTCTTATTTGTAGCGTAATAGCACTTCTGTCTGCTAATTTTCTAAGCTCATTCTTTTTTTTCTCTTTTTGTAGATTACCCTTTAGTTCTAGGACAATAATAGAATAGTTTTTATTTTTAATAATGACACGCTCACCTAGTTTTATTTTTAAACTTATTGCTAATTTGTCGCTCTCTTTAAATGCACTCAAAAGATGGCGTAAAAGAAGAGAAAAATTATTTTGATGTAGTTGAAGTTTGGGAATATCATAGTCCGTTAGAAGTGCTATTTTACCTTGGTAGTCGATGTTAAAGAGTTCAATGTTAGCTTGAAGAAGCATGTTGATGTCAGTTAAAGTAAAGCCATCTAAAACCATTTTTTCATTAGGTTTTTTAAGTGGTTTGTTATAAAGGTGAATGCCAATGTACTCTTCATTTTCATAGAGTACATTAATGCCGTAAAACTCAAAAGAGTTAAAAGTGAGTTTTAATACAGACTTTTTAGCACCAAAAGTTTGAGGGGCATGGGCTAAGGCAATGTCAAAAATCTCTTTTGAACTACAAGTTCCCATGAGTACTTCTGCTGAAATATTTAAGTAGGCAATTTTACCTCTGTTCGTAAACAAAATAAAGGGGTTAGAATCATTTTCAATGAAAAATTTAAAATCAATTGATGTCATATTCTTGAAGCTTCTTTCTTAGTGTATTTCGGTTGAGTCCTAAAACGCCTGCTAATTTTAGTTGTGATTTATATTTACTTAGCCCTGCCTTTAGTAGAGGCTCTTCAAAAAGCCTCAGATGTGTTCGGTAGGCGTTATTTCCTTCTAGCTCTTCGTGAAGATAGTCATACAGTAAAGTTTTAATCTCTTCTTTTTGAAGTGATTTGAGTAAAAGTTGTTTGCAGATAGAAGCTTTTAAAGATTTGATGTTATGACTAAGGTCAAGCTTTTTTTTGTCTAGTTTTATTGGCTCATCAATCATTAATGTTTCTGCACTTTGTTTGTAAAAATAATCAATGAGCTTGTTCACATCTTCTCTATTTTGAAGATTTGGCATTTCGTAGATAAAGGCAAAAAAATGGCTGAGTCGCTCTTTGTTTTTAGTGCTATTGGCAATGGCAATAATGCGTTTATGCTCAAAATTCAAACTTTCAATGTTTTTTATCTGTTCAAAGTTATAGATAATAAGTTCATTGTTATTTTGTAGTGCAGTCGTTAGTTCCTCTTCTTGTAAAGCATCTACATAGGTACTGTCAGGGAAGAGCATTTTAATCAAAGTTTTTTTACCAGTATGCTCTTCTCCCATAAGTAACGAGGAGACAAAAAGTGAGCGTGTAAGGTTTAAACCTTTAGTAATCTTATCTATTTGTATTGAATTGCTTAAAAATTGAACAGTTTTCATGTATAGATTATAGTTAAGTAAAGCTTGTTCTAGTATGAAAGAGAAAAGT
This sequence comes from Campylobacteraceae bacterium, assembly GCA_026985655.1. Taxonomy (GTDB): domain Bacteria; phylum Campylobacterota; class Campylobacteria; order Campylobacterales; family Sulfurovaceae; genus UBA1140. The sequence goes on from JALSQB010000173.1 coordinate 8,278, forward strand.
TCTTTAAAATTTTCTCATCTAAATAAACATTTGTTTACATCTATTTTATAGTAATGTTTAAATTTATTTTATATTAATAAAATTAAACTTAATTAATATATATAGTTTTATTATTTATATTTAATTAATTTTATCTTAAATTAAGAAATGTTATTCTCTTTAAAATTATTTTAAGGAATTATATATGAAATTTATCAATAGACTA
>JALSQB010000174.1 GCA_026985655.1 Campylobacteraceae bacterium
TGATCAGGTCCAAAAGCACGGACAAGTTTATAGTTGGGTGTTTCGCCAAAGTCGGCTTGGGTTAGCTCTTGTAGGGTTGTTTTAAAATCTTTTGACAGCGAGTTTAAATCAATGGTTTCATACGCATCTTCAATGAGCTTAATGGCAATTTTAGCCGTAACTTCCAAGCCAGATTCTAAATAAATCGCCCCAATGACTGCTTCAAAAGCATTGGAAAGCAGTGAGGGTTTGCTACGTCCTTCATTATTCTCTTCAGCCAAAGAGATGAGTAAAGAATCCCCAAGGTTAAGGTTGAGTGCAAGTTTGGTAAAGCCTTTTTCATTGACCAATGAGGCACGAATTTTGGAGAGAAGTCCCTCATCTTCTTTTGGGAATTTAGTGAAAAGGTATTCGCCTACAATTAAGTCAAGTACAGCATCACCTAAGAACTCAAGTCGCTCATTGTTATAAGGTTTTTTATAACTTTTGTGCGTAAGTGCTTCGGTGATGAGGTTATCTCTTTTAAATTTATAGTTTAAAGCCTTTTCGAGTGCTTTAATTTGTTTCATGGTATTTTATTCCTTATTATTTTTAAGTACTTTTTGCTTTTGTAATCATAGCAAAATTGAGGTTTAATGAGGGTGAGTACAGAGAAGTGTTAAAGTAAAGAGTACCCTTTATTGAGATGTTTTTCTACCAAACTCTCTTTAACTTGAATGGAATCAATGGCATAACAGTTAGGACAGCGTTCAAAGCTGATGGGAAAATGATTTTTACACTTTTTACAAACATAACTAAAACATAAATCAACCTGTTCGTTACCACTTTGTTTGGCTGATACCATGGTGTCTATGGTAAAAATATTACTTTTAAATGTTAAATCGTTTGGTTCTATGTAGCCTTTGGCTAGGTAGATGCTTGATAGTATTTGACTCTTTGAGATGATTTCTAAGTTTAGTTTTGAAGCAGGTAAAAACCATAAAATATCAAGGATTGAGGCTATTTTATCTGTTTCAATGCTTTGCCATGCAACTTCTAAATCTAAAGAGAAGAGGGCTTTAATGATGCGTCGATAAGGGTAATCTTGTTCTGCTAGGAAGGCTTGTAACTTGGCTACTTTTTCTGATTTGGAGCGTTTTTTATTGTCTAAGAGTGCTGAGAGTTTAAAATGTGCTTCTAAACTTTTTGTATCTTCTTCGAGTATTGCTAAGGGTTGTAGGGTTGCTAGTGCTTGGTCAAATTCATGTAAAAGTTCAAGCACAATGCCCAAGTATCTTAAGGCTTTTTTATTGCGAGGATGTTTTTGTAAAATTTCTAAAAATATAAGTTTAGCACGTTTTAAAAATCCAGCTTTTAGGTAGGTTTCCCCTAGCTCTTCTAGGAGTGGCTCTTTTTTATAAAAATTAGAAATATTGTCTATGAGGTAGAGGTTTAGGTTAATTGATTTTTGGTATTCACCTTGATTTTTAAAGGCAATGCTTAAAAGGGTGAGTGGCTTAATAAATGCCTCTTCAAAGGGGAGTTCTTCAATTTTGAGTAGGGTTCTGTCTTTTTTAAAACCACCTAAAAATTTTTGTAATGAATTCCTTTGGTTTTTCTCTTTATAGTTGCCCAAAATAAGGGAACTAATTGAGACAATTAGCACCAAAACAATGATGATTAAGATAGAAAATAATGGGTCATCATAGGCGGGTAAAATAGTGTCCAAAAATTGCCTTCCATTAGGTGTTTGTTTTTTCTTATTATAGTAACATATTGGATATAATACGAGCATGATAGATAACGCATCAATTGAACAACTCAAAAATAACATGGACATTGTTGATATTATCTCCAACTACATTGAGGTTAAAAAAGCAGGGGCAAATTTTAAGGCAAATTGTCCTTTTCATGGAGAGAAGACACCCAGTTTTGTCATTAGTCCTGCGAAGCAGATTTATCACTGTTTTGGGTGTGGCGTCGGTGGTGACGCAATTAAATTTGTGCAAGAGTATGAAAAACTAAACTACCCAGAAGCTTTAGAAAAAATAGCCTCTATGCTTAATTTTTCGTTAGCCTACACCCAAGGAACATCGGACAACAATGACGCAAGACGTGTTTTAGAACAGGTACAAAATTGGTATGCTAAAAACTTAGATAGCCACAGTATCTCTTTGGCGTATCTGCGTAAGCGAGGGATTACCCAACAATCCATTGAGACCTTTGGCATTGGGTATGTGGGGGCTTCACATACGCTTATGAATTTTTTATCTCAAAATATGCTAAGCCTTCCTACTGCCCAAGAAGCAGGGGTCGTGGCACAGCGTGATGGGGGTGGGTTTTATGCCCGTTTGACGGAGCGTATTACTTTTCCTATCTATTCTGCTTCAGGGGCGATTGTAGGGTTTGGGGGGCGAACGATTACCAATCACCCTGCCAAATACATTAACTCACCTCAAACCAAAATGTTTAACAAGTCACGGCTTCTTTATGGGTACGCTAAAGCCAAAGAGAGCATCTATAAAAATAAAAAGCTCATTGTTTGTGAGGGTTATTTAGATGTGATTATGTTTCATCAAGCAGGGTTTTGTGAAGCTGTTGCTACTTTGGGAACAGCACTAACCCAAGAGCATCTGCCTCTTTTACGCAAAGGTGAACCACACATTATCTTGGCTTACGATGGTGACAAAGCAGGAGTGGCTGCTGCACTTAAAGCTGCTACGATGCTTACAGGTTCTGGTTTTGATGGTTCGGTTGTACTTTTCCCTGATGGACAAGACCCAGCTGACATGATAGCTGTGGGGCAGGTGCAAGAGGTGGCGAATTTGTTACGCAATGGTCAAGCACTCATTCCTTTTGTCATTGAGATGATGGGGAAGGCTTATGATTTAAACAATCCACGTCAAAAAGAGTTGGCATTTGCTGAAGTAAAAAGCTATTTAGATGGCTTAAGTCCGATTATTCGTGAAGCCTATGTGAGCCATGCCTCAACGGTTTTGGGGGTAAATATTGCACTCTTTGGGCAAAATGTCAAAGTTGAAAACACGCCATCACGTTTTGATGCTAGCAAAGATAATATGGGGCTACTCAATATTATTAAGACGCTCATGGAGAAGCGAGAACTCATTGATGAGGTGGTGAATTTCATTGAACCCTCTATGTTTGGAAAGTATGATGCTCTCTTTACGGCTGTTATTCAAAATGAAGATAATCCAACGATGAGAAGCCTTTTACTTGATGATACGGTAAAAGTTTTGAGCAAAGAGCAACTTATTCGTGAGTTATGCTCTTTTTTATATATTTTTTATGAGCAAAAAGTCAAAAGAATACCTTTAGATAACTCTCTTACACTCCTCAAAAAAACGTTTTTATTGCGTAAGTTAAGAGGGGATATATTGCCACGACTTAAACGTGGCGAATTGGTGACGTATGGATTTTAAATTTTATGCTTTAAGAATTGTTTCGAGTTTAACTTTTGCGATATAGCGAATGTTAAATTCAGCATATCCCTCTGCAACAAGCTTGTTGTAGAGGTTGGTGAGTACCCCACTTTTGCCTTTTAATGTACCCACTTGTTTAAGCACTTGTCTGCGTGAAATTAAAGCTTCTCCCACTTTTATTTCTCCATGACTCCATAGTGCATAGAGGAGTTCTTGTTCTGTGGCATCATAGCTTATGCTAGGGGTGCTTTTAACATCTTCTTCTTTAAGATGCTCTCTTTTTTTGCGACTTTTTTTGGCATTTGAACGTGCTACTTTGGATTTACTTTGAGTAATTTTAACCATCTGTTTTTGATGCACCTCTTTTTGGTATGTTTGTAGGGCTTTAATTCTCTCTTGACTCTGTCGGGCTTGTTGAAATCCCAATGCTTTGTAGGTATTGCTTTCAAGTTCATCAAGTCTATCCATAACATTAAAGAACTCTTTGACATTGGAAGAGACATTATCGACCACAATGATTTTACTTAAAATACTAAAAAGTGCCATAATCTCCACCATAATAAAAATAACCAAAATAGCAGAAGCTGTTGTTTGGGCTGTGGCTTTGGACTCTTTGAGTAAAAGGTTCGTGTTGTTCATGTTGTTTTTAGCCGATAGGGTTTGCAAGGTAGCAATGAGATTGTTGTTACTTTTAACCGAATTAGAGGAGAAAACATCATCTTCTCCTGAGCCGTTATTTAGGGCTTTAGCCAATTCAGAATTGGTGGCTAAAATGGAATTTATTTGACTATTTTGTACCTTTTGTAAATCTCTTTGGTAGTTAATCTCTGCTCTTAAGTCATCGGTAACTAAGTTTTTTTGAAAGGTTTGAATGCTTTTGTAGTGGGTGTAGAAACTCACCATAATTAAGCCTATGGCAACAATGCTAATGAGGCTTTTACTCACAAAGTTCATGCTTGAAAACATTCCTTTAATGGAGAGATGTTTAAATGTTTCAAGTGCTACTGCTAAAACAATGACAATGAGTATGGTACTAGGAACGCCCAAGGATTTGTTAAAGTCTTGGTAAAATGAAAAAGCAGATGCCATCGCTGAGAGTATGGCAAAGACTATCCACCCTTTTCCAAAACCAATGGAGACATCATTGATGCTAGATGCTCCTTTAATGTGAGAGTATTGTTGGTTGAGTGATTCTCGTGCTTTAAAATTAGAAGTTTGTAGCATAATATCTCCTTGATAAAATTCTTTTTTATCTTAGAATTATACTACAAAATGTTCTATTTTAATTTAAAAAATAACAAAATGACATATTTTTATTTATAATAATTCAATATGAAATTTTAATAAAATAATATTTTCAAAATGATTTTAAAGTTTAAACTTATTTTTGAGTGTTTATTTTAATCCTATCATTGACATAAAGCGACCCGAACAGCCTTGCTCTTTTCGGTAAGAGAAGTAGTGTTCAACCTCACAAGCTGTACAGACATTAGACATCTCAATATTTGCCTCTTGAACCCCTGCATCTAAAAGTTGCATTTTATTGATATGGGGTAAATCTAGCATATATTTATCCTCTTTTTTATCATAAGCATTAGTGATTTCATTAAAATGTTGTGCCACATTCCAATCGACTTCATAACAACACTTCCCAATACTTGGGGCGATGCCTACTAAGAGGTCTTGGGGCTTGCTATTGAAAACTTCTTGCATTTTTTTGACTGTTTGAAAAAGGATTTTTTGCTCTGTACCTCGCCACCCTGCATGGACAGCTGAAACAACATTTTGTGTGGGGTCAAAGAGTAAAATCGGCACACAATCGGCTGTTAAAATGGTGAGCATAATCTCTTTTTGATTGGTAATTAAGGCATCACAATTTTCAATGGCACTCTCTAAACTCTCCCAACCTAAGGCTTGGGCTTTGCTAACAATGTGAATGTTTGCTGAATGGGTTTGATTGGCAACGACAAATTGCATATTTGGAAATTTTTGCTGAAGTTTGGCTCTATTTTGTAAAATTGCGTGTGGGTTCTCTTGAGTATGGAGTGCTAAAGAGAAGGCGTAATTTTTACTATTATCTTTTTGTGTCACCAAATGGTGACACATTTTCTTTTTTGCTAAGTGTTCAAAAGTATAGAAATTTTGCATAATGCTTTAGCCCTCTTTGACAGAAGAACTTTCATCTTGATTGACATAAATCATCTTTCGGAGTTTCTCTTTGTAGCTCTCAATATTGCACTCTTTTAAGTCCGTCACCCCATCTTCAAAGGCAGCGTGAGCAACAGCTGAAGCGACCCAAACCAACGCCTCTTTTGAAAAAGGTGTTGGGATAATGTGTCGTTTACCAAAAGCTAAATCGGGGTCATTGTAGATGGCTTTAACATAATAAGGCACAGGCTCTTTGGCTAAGTCGGCTAAGGCTTTGGCTGCTGCCATTTTCATGTTTTCAGTAATCTTTTTAGCCCCTGAATCTAATGCCCCTCTAAAGATAAATGGAAATCCTAAGACATTGTTCACTTGGTTTGGAAAATCTGAACGTCCTGTCCCAATAATAATATCGGGTCGAACTTTTTCAACTCTATCAGGGGTAATTTCAGGAATAGGGTTGGCACACGCAAAGATGATGGCATCTTTTGCCATGGTTTTAACCATCTCAGGGGTGACGGTATTTCCTTTGGAGAGTCCTAACATCATGTCTGCCCCATTAAGAGCATCGCTTAGGGTTCGGTCATCTGTCTCTATGGCAAAGGCTTGTTTGTACTTGTTTAAGTCCTCTCTTTTGTTATGAATAACTCCTTTTGAATCTAACATAACAATATTTTTTGCTCCTAAGTTACGGTACATCGTGGCACTGGCAATCCCTGCTGCACCTGCTCCAATGACAACAATTTTTGCCTCTTCAATTTTTTTGTTGGCTAATTCTAAGGCATTGATAAGCCCTGCTGAGGTGATGATGGCAGTTCCATGTTGGTCATCATGCATCACAGGAATGTCAAGACGTGCTTGCAATTTTCGCTCAATCTCAAAACACTCTGGGGCTTTAATGTCTTCAAGGTTAATCCCACCATAAGTATCTGAAATAGCAACACAGGTCTCAACAATGGCATCAACATCATGAATGTTTAAAATCACATCAACGGCATCAACATTGGCAAAAGATTTAAACAAAACGGCTTTGCCCTCCATTACAGGTTTCCCTGCCAATCCTCCAATATCGCCCAAACCAAGTACAGCTGTTCCATTGGAGATAACAGCAACAGTGTTACCTTTGTTGGTGTATTTGTAAGCCAGAGAGGGGTCTTTTTCTATCTCTAAACAAGGGTAAGCAACCCCTGGGGTGTATGCCATAGAGAGTTCTACTTGTGTCTTACAGGGTTTGGTGATTTCAGTAGCCGTTTTACCATGAAAATGGTACTCTAAGCATTCATTTTTAAATTTATCCATTAAAGTGTTCCTTAGTCTTCAGTTGTATAGATAAGCTTTTCACTTACTTCGTTGTTTTTAATTTCGATATAACGCATTGGGTATTCGTCAAGGTCAAGTGGTTTGATAAATCCTCTGGTCGTAATGGTTTTAACTTTGTTTATCATTTTGATGTTATCAATGTGTTTGTGTCCAGAGAGCGTGACCAATAGATTAGGGTACTCAAAGAGTGCTTTAATTGTCTCTTCCCCATTACCGAGTACATATTTATGTATGTCTTTGGCTTCCGTACTACCCCAATAGTTGGTGTATGGGTGGTGATTGAGCATCAGTGTTGGTTTGCCTTTATCTAACATCTTTTTGGCAAAGGCTAAAGTCTCTTTGGTAAATTCACCATTGTTGGCATTTTCAATACAGCTATCGAGTCCTAGCACGAGGTGACCGTTTATCTCTACTGCCCAGTCTTTGCCCTCTATGGTCATATTTTTGTAGGACATAAAGAGTTTTTTAAACTCCTCTAGGTGTATGCGATTGTCATTGGCAGGGGAGGATTCTTTGTTCCCACGCACATGGTAAACAGGACAATGAAGCTTTTCTACTATCTTTTTATAGACAAGGGCATCGGAATCTTCTTTCATATTGTTGTTAAAGTTGTCGCCTCCAAAGAGTACACAATCTAGGTCTGTGTAGTGCTTGTTAAGGTAGCTTACTGCCATTTTAAGTGCTTCGACACTATCGGGGTTACCCATATCCATATGGGCATCGGTAATATGCACAACTTTGAGTGAAGTTGGTTTTTTAGCTTCTGTTTTTGCCTCACTGGCAACGAGTGGCATCGCAGCCAAAGTAACTGCCCCTTTAAAAAAGTTTCTTCTTGTTAGTATTTTCATTTTTTTTCCTAAATTAAATTATTGGTCATTAACAGGGATATAGGCATACCCTTCATTTTGTTTGTCGATAAGCCCTATTATTGAGTTGGGGATTATTTTAACGTAACTCATTATATCTTTAGCTTTAAGTCCGTGTTTTTTCATACCTGCTTCACAGATTAAAAACTCTACACCATAAATTTCATGCATACTCTTGATGCGTTTTTTAAGATTGGCATAATCAGCAAGGAGTGCTTTGTCTGTTTTGTATTCTGTTTTACTAGGGTCTATTGTAAAATACCGATACGCCCCACCATGAATGACCACGGTTACTTCTAGCTCTTTGAGTTTACTCTCATAGTAGGCTTTGTTGGCGACGATGGCTTTGAGTATTTTCCGTTCAAAGGTTTTTTGGTTTTTTGTTGTGAGGTCATAAACGACTTTAGCAGAGGGCTTGTCTGCTAAGAGTATGGTGAGGGAGCTTAAGAGGAGTAAAAGTATCTTTTGCATGAGGTATCCTTTTGTTTGAATGATAGCATAAAACTATAACTTCTACAAATTCTTCCAATGCTTTATGATCTCTTTTTTTATTTTTTTAAACTCCTCATTCTTGCATGTTTCTAAGCGATAAATTAGTCGTGTAAGCCCTCTATCTTTTCCAATATAAGGGGCAATCTTTTTCACTAAATCTTCGCTACTTTTACACTTTTTAAGTTGCCTTATAAAGCGTCTGTTGCTAGTTAAATAGATATGTTTATAAAATATTCTAAAGCCATAACTACTTATTGTGGTGAGCAGTAAAACAAAGAGCCATAAAAGAGAATGAGAGGGTGCTGTTTCTAATATATGTATGGCATAGCTAGGTGTACTCGTAAGCATTACTGTCTTGCTATTTTGGTTAAAATATTTTAGCACAATGGGTGGAATGGTGTAGTCTTGGTTGGATAGAATGCTAAAAGTTTTTATTTTGGGCTGACTACTCTTTTCGTAGATGGTTGTGTGGGGAATATGTAGGCTAAGAAAATCTAGGCTCTCTAAGTTTCCTTTTCCTGTAAGCGTGAGGGTAAATTGGACAGGTGAGTTTGGGGTACTTTTGTTTTTGTCTATGCTTGCTTCTAGGGTGTAGTTACCTGTAACTTGTAATCCTTGGGGGAGTGGTGTAACATTGAGGGTGAGGGATTGGGTAAAAATATCTTGTTTTTGCAGATAGTGGTTTTTGTTGTAACGTGCTTGGTAGGCTAAGGGAATAGACTCTATGTGGGCTTTGAGGGGGTGCAGGGTGAATGAACCTGCTTTTTGAGCAATGAGTGTGTAGTGTTGGGTGAGAAGCCATGAGTTGTTCTGGTCTTGTGTTTCGTTTTCATCTACTAGAGCTAATTTAAAGTTCTCATAGTCAGGTTCAGCTAGGTCGTACTCTTCTAGGTTGTTGTAGCGAAAGTGTGTGGTGAGATGGATAGTCTCACCCACCATTGCTTGGGCGTTATCTATTTGCATGGTAAAGCTGTAGCCAAAGAGTAAGGGCGAGAATATCATTAAAATAAGACTCATTTTACTGAGAAACATTGGCATCTAAGCTCCTTAAATGGGTGGGTATTTTTTGTAGGTATAGAGGACTTTTATGTTTAAGTACCTTGTTAAACCAACGTGTCTCTTCATCGGGTAGGAGTGTATGAAGTTTAACAGAATAGCTGGTAAAACGTGTCTTATATTGTTGTTTTCCTGCTATGGATTTAAACAAAAGTTTTTGGTATTTTTTATGTAAAACTTTTCGCTCCTCTTTGAGCTGTTTGTTAATAAGGGCTAGATTTTCTTTACTTTGGGCTAAAGGAAAACTCTGTAAAGATTTTTCATAATATTTTTTTGCCAGACTAAGTTTACGGCTACGTGCATAGGTTGTGGCAATGTTATGATAGATTTTGGCATTGCGTTTTGGATTCTCTCCTAAGGAGTTTTTATAAAGTTTGAGGGCATAAGTATAGTGTTTATTTTTATAGGCTTGTGTGGCTTGGTTGTAAGTTTTTGCTTGTTGGTATTCTCTCCACGTATCAAGTATGCTTGCTTGGCTAGGGGTAGTGCCGTAGCTTAGAAAACAAAATAACAAGAGCCTAGGTGAGAGGTGTGGTCGCCATAAGAAGAGTAAAATCATAAGTCCCAAAAGAAGTGGAAACATATAGTACTCACGGTATTGCTTCAAGGCATAATGATAACTTTGCATGTTGGGGTGTCTCTTAGTGAAAAACTTTAAGAGTGCTTGCACATCTTCATCGCCCCAACTGTATTGCCGATAGATTCCACCACTTTGTTTGCAAAGCATTTTCATACGCTGTTTTGGGGTGGGTGTAAGTGCTAAGCTACTTAAGGTGATGTGATGTTTTTGAACATAGCTTAACTCTTTGGCTCTGCTGACATTTTCTCCTGCATCACTAAGAATTAATAGATGTTTATTGCTATGTGTTTTAAATAAAACTGCACTGGCTTCAAGTGCTGAAAAGAGGTTGGTATTGTCTGCAAAGGTGTGTGTGATATTGGCATCTTTTAGTAGTTTGCGTAAAAGGGTAGGATTTTGGCTAAGAGGATAAAGCATATATGCATCGTTAGCATAAAAGAGTATGCCAATATCTAGCTGTGTTGCCTTGGCGAGAAGTCTATCGAGCTTTTTGAGTGCCAGAGCTAGGTGTGAGGGGTAGATGTCTGTTTGGTGCATAGATTTCGAAAAGTCTATGGCAATGATGAGTGATGATTTAGCCTCTGAGGTATCTAGTTGTTCTTTTTCGACCACAGGACGTGCTAAAGCGACAATCAATAGTACTAGAGACAACAAAAAAAGTCGCGTACGTGTTTGATGCCCTAATCCTTTTGAGTAAGAGAGCTTTTTGAGCATCTCTTTAGAAAAGTAATGTGCCATACCTTTGTCTTTGATTTTGGAGGTGAAAAATAAAAAGAATAGAGGCACAATCAACAAGAGTAAAAAAAGAGGATAAAGCAAAAACATTAAAAGACTACTCGCTCTCTACGTACCCACAACAAGACAAAGGCACATAAAAGTGATAGTAGTAAAAAGTAGCTATATATAGGCTGTGCTATGGCAATAGTTTGGTAGGAGAGGGTACTTTTTTCTAAGGTGTCTATCTTTTTATATATGGCTTGTAAGTCTGCTTTACGCTTGGCTTCAAAACGTGGGGTATGGCTAGCGTTGGCAATGAGTTCCATCATATTGCTTTGGGTTTTGTCAATCAAAATCGTATAGATTTTAATCTGATATTTTTTGGCAAGTTTCAATGCTATGTTGAGTGGTGCGACACTGGCACTGTCTTCTCCATCACTTAGCAAAATAATTACCTTAGAACGACTCTTGCTCTCTTTAAGTAGTTTAATCGACGAGACCAAGGCATCAACAATTGCTGTGCTTTTACCCAAAGCCCCAATGCGTAAGCCATGGACTATCTCTTTTTGTGCCTTGCTATCAAAACTTAGTGGTGAGGCGATGCTACTGTAAGTTCCAAATACCACCAGACCTAATCTGTCCGAAGTTCGTTTGTCTATAAAACTAGCCACCACTTCTTTGACCACCTCTAAGCGTGTTTGATTGTACTCTTTTGGGTTAAATCCGTAAAGACTCATAGACCCACTGCTGTCAAGAGCGAGTACGATGTCAAGGGCATTATTTTTAACACTCTGTATGCGTTTAATATGCACAGGATAAGCCAATGCGATAATGGCAAAGCTTAGCATTCCCCATACGAACAGGGCATCAATATTATTTTTTACTAGGGGTTTGTTCTTGAGCCATTGTATGTTAGGCAGATAGTAGCTGTTTTGATGAGAAGGTTTATAACGATTGAATAGGACAAATAAAGGCAAAAGCAAAAAAACATAAGGGTAGAGAAAATTAAACATCTTTACTGCTTAGTTGTATTAAAAATGTCTCTATCTCTTTTTGTATCTCTTTGGGGAATGGTACAGAATCTTTTAGGTACTTATAGGGTATGAGTGTACTGATGAGTTCTTCTAACATCTCTTTTTCTTGCACTGTACGCACCACTAATTTACCATAATGACCAATTTGATTGGCAGTACGTTTGCTCTCATTGAAATCGCAGTTATTTAATAAATTGAGATAATAAGGGCGTGTTTTTTTCTTTTTTCTTTTTCGCCATTGCCAAAGTACATAGAGTAAAATGAAGATGATTACACATGCTATACTTCCCAACTTGACAAGGTATGTTGTGGTATCTATGGGAGGGAAGATGTCGTGTAATGGCATAGCAGTTTACTCCATTTCAATCTGTTGTAAAATGGTATCGATAATCTCATCAGCCAAAATATCATCGACTTGTGCATCGTAGCTAAGTACTATACGGTGACGTAGTACCTCTTTGGCACACAGTGCAATGTCTATGGGACTAACTTCTGACTTTCCTCTTAAATAGGCAGAGGCTTTAGAGGCTTTGATGAGGTCGATACTTGCCCTTGGACTTGCCCCAAATGCTATATTTTTTTCTAATGCTTCTAGCCCATATTTTCTAGGCTCACGTGTGGCAAAGATGAGTTTGATGATGTAGCTAGAGAGGGCAGGTTCTATGTATATCTCTTTGACCTCTTCTTGCATTGTTTGGAGTGTTTTAGCATCGATGACTTGCTCTATGGGGCTGAAGCTTTGGTTGGCTATTTTGGTGGCTATCTCAAACTCTTCAGCTTCGGTGTTGTAGCCTACAAGCGTCTTTATCATAAATCTATCGAGTTGTGCTTCTGGTAATGCGTAAGTACCCTCTTGGTCTATGGGGTTCTGAGTCGCAATAACCACAAAAGGAGAAGGCACAGCAAAAGTATGCTCTGCGATGCTCACTTGTCTCTCTTGCATCACTTCAAGTAAAGCAGAGTGTACCTTGGCAGAGGCTCTGTTGATTTCGTCACACAACAATAGATTGGTAAATGCAGGCCCTTTTTTAAGTACAAAACTCTCTGTTTTAGGGTGATAAATCTCTGCTCCTAAGATGTCAGAAGGCAGTAAATCAGCCGTAAACTGTACCCGTTTAAAGTCTAATCCCAAGGCTTTGGCTAGGGCATTAACAGCCGTAGTTTTAGCTAAACCAGGAAGCCCCTCTATGAGGATATGCCCCTCACTAAGCAGACCTATGAGTAAAGCATTAATGAGGCTAGGGTGTCCGATAATGTGTTTGCTAAGCTCTTGCTTGAGTCTTTCGATGGCTCTTTTCATAAGAGTAGTATAGTTATATTTTGTAAAAAATGTGTAAAAATGGATATTTTTTATACTTTCTTTACACAGTTATTGTTATATTAAAGTGTTTAACAAAAGGAATTGCTATGCCTCTAAAAATTTTATCTTCACTGTTTTTTGTATCTACTTCATTACTCTTCTCTTTGGAGTTTGACTATCATCTTAAGCCTAAAAAGGTGACAGAAAACCTTTACTGTTTCTTTGGTAGTTTAGAGAACATCTCTAAGCGTAATGGGGGAAATATGGTAAACAGCTGTTATGTGCAGACCAAAGAAGGATTTGTGGTCATTGATAGTGGACCTACCTTTGCGTACGCTTCACAATCTTATGAAGCGATGCAAAAAATTAAAAAACTTCCCGTAAAATATGTTATTAACACCCACATTCATGATGACCATTGGCTTGGAAATAGTTTCTATAAAGATAAAGGAGCAAAGCTTATAGGACCAAAAAACTATGAAGAAGAGATTGTTCCAAAAATGCAAACACGCATGGAACGCATTTTAGGTAAAGCACTTTTTGGTCAAACCAAGATTGTCCCACTCGACAAAGTTGTAGAACAAAATCTTAGTTTAGCACTAGGAGGTACAAAGTTTGAGATAAGACAAGTTGAACCGATAGCACATACTAAAGGCGATTTAATTGTCTATATGGCGAGTCAAAAGATTTTATTTGTAGGTGATTTGGTTTTTAATGGAAGAATAACGTCACTAAGAGATGGCTCTTTACTGGGTTCACTAAAAGCCTTAGAAAAGATAGATTCCTATGATGCGAAAGTTATTATTACAGGGCATGGATACCAAACAGATGCCAATAGCACACACGAATTTAAAGCTTATTTATCTGGCATAAAACGCGAAGTTCTAAAAGCACAAGAATCAGACATTGGCATGGAGAAGATTACAAAAGTCGTTACCATGCCTCATTTTAAAACCTTGAAGCTCTACGATGTTTTACACAATCGTAATGTCTTAGATGCCTATGGTGAGCTAGAGTTAATTGATGATGAGTAGCTTTTACTCTGCTACTTGTTCTTTTGAAGCACAAAAGTTATCGTTGTAAAAACTACCAAAAGGAAAGAGTGAAAAGAGGGTTAGTTTTCCCATTTCTTTAGCTGAAAAAGGGGCTTCTTCTGAGGCTTGAAAGAGTTGGTAGAGAAAAGCAAAGACCAAAAGACCATGGGTCATACCAACAATTTTAGTCGCCATAGGTATGCCTGCAAAATATTTTAAGGGCATAGCAACAAATAGTAAAAGAAGAAAAGAGTAGCCCTCTATTTTATTGATTAATCGAAATTTTTTTAGTTCACTCATTTGCTTGATTCCTTTGTCGTGTTAAATTTTCGCGATTATAGCAAAAAAATATTTTTTATTGGTTTGTATTATGTTACAATAGAAATGAAAAAATTATCATGGGAGTGGTAGCGATGAGATATTATCTATTGGTCATGCTAGCAAGTATGATGTTTACAGGTTGTGTTCATGAACATCAAATCAATATAGGGGCGATTGATTTAAATAAACAGCGTGTCAAACAACTCAATAAGCAAGAGTACTATATGTCCTTTACCCAAGAGTATTATGACAATACTAAGTATCCTCTAAATGAGTATTGTGATGACCATCGTACTTATTTAAGTGATGCTAGATTCTCTACTGAAACCTATCTCAAAATTTCAAATGAACGTACCAAACAAAGTAGAGTGGGGAAATACCCTATTTGGTTTCTCTTGAATGATGATGCTTCTAATGTTTTTTGTGTTAAAAAAAGTACCAACTTTATTAATCCTGATCCTTTTGTTGTGAGTACAACGGATGATTTGTCCGTTAAATTACTTCAGAAAAATGAGGCTACAAAAAATGTTCCTGTACAAGAGTTAGGCATTCTCATTGATTTTGTCTCTTTGGTTGTTCCTCGTACGGCAAATTTTTTACTTAAAGCAGATAATATTATTCAAGACCCTGTGACACAAAACTACTTAAATCTTATGGACGAATCTTTTAAACATGGCGATGTCGATGGAACAAAAAGTAGAAATTTCACCACCAATGTCGATTCAATTAAAGTGAAACTTTATGTTCCAAATAAAGAGGGGGAGAAGAGAGAACTTGGCTATATTTTGCTTAAACCAAAATATCGGACGACCTTAAGTACGGTCAATCTGAACAATGGAATTCCAAATTTTAGATTTATTTACAACAGTAATGACCCTCAAATTGAAGATTTAATGCAGTATGAGTTAAAAAATAGAAAGGTACGGGTGCAAGTGGTTGTCGATAACTTTAAACAAGTCGCCGATGAATATGTGGTAGAAGCTTTAGCCTCTTTAGATACTCAGCTCACCAACAGATTTACCCGTTTTGACCGAGCTTTAATCTTAAATCTTGCCTTGCGTCAAAGTAATCTATATAAAAAATTTACACAAGCCATTAGAAACAACAATATCGCTCAACTTCAAATGAGTATGGGATATTTGAAAAATAAAAAGAACCCTTTACACCATTTTCTTGAAGAGTTGCGTGTCACGAAGTGCGAATATTATGATTTAATGCTTGAAGCTGAAAAATTGATTAAAAATGCCAAAGCATTAACGCAAAAAGCAACGCAAAAAGCAACAAGAATTAAAGAAGAAACTATGCGTTCTCAACGAGCAATGCAGGAGATTGAAAACTTTTTTACCCCTGTGTCAAATTGGAACTATATTGACCAAATGTTTGCACCCAATGTAAGCATTAAAACAAGTCTAGGTGAGGTTTTAGATGTGGGTGATTTAAAAGACAAATATGACCGAGAAGACGAGGTTATAGCCTATGGTTGTTATGTTGATTTGTCAGATTCTATTGCGAGTACCAATATACAAAACTATCTTATTCACCCAAGTTATATTAATGGTGAAAAATACAACTACATGGCACTCTCTGTCAATGAAGACAAAGAGGTAGATGTTCTTTTCTATAAATTTGCATCAGAGAAACATCTAAAGATTTCTAAAATGTTTATTGATGAAAACAGCCGTTTTATTAGTAAAAATAGAATTAAAAATGTTATTAAGAATGCACCAAATTGTTCCAATGATATAAAAAAACTATTTTAAAAAAATCATAGAATAAACAATTAATTAACGTTACAAGAGTATAATACTAATTAATTGTAATTTAATGGAGTTCAACTGATGCACAAAAAGCTAGAAAACCTCATGAGCCGTTTTGGTTCATTTATTCACGATAATCCTCTAAAAGTTCTTTTGGTCTTGGTTCTTTTATTGGCGATTCCTATTTCTCATGTTCCACAAATTAAGATGGATACTTCAACCGAAGGATTTATGCATCCTGATGACCCTGTACTGCTTACGTATAATAACTTTCGTGAACAGTTTGGACGTGATGAACGCGTAGTTTTAGCCATTCAAAGTGACAAAATTTTTAGTATTGATTTTTTAACTAAACTTAGATCCTTACATAAAGAGGTAGAGAATAAAGTTCCTTATGTAGATGAAGTTACTTCACTCTATAATGTGCGAAACACAAGAGGTGAGGGCGACAAACTTATTACCGATGACCTCTTAGAACCTTTTCCTAAAACCCAAGTAGAAGTAGATGCCATTAAAAAACAAGCATTGGCTTCACATTTTTACAAAGATTTATTTATTAACCAAAAAGGGGATATGACCACGCTTATTATTGAAACAGATGCCTACTCTCATGAGGGAGAACAAGAGGTTTCAGTAGAAGATGAGTTTAGTGATGGATTTGAAGACAGTGCCACACAAAACAGTGTGGAGAAAAAAGCCTTTTTAAGTGATGCTGAAAACCATGAACTTTTAGAAGCCGTTAAAAGCATTGTGGCAAAATATAAATCAGATGACTTTAAAATTTATATTGCAGGTTCACCTGCTGTAAACAATGAGTTAAAAGCCCAAATGAAATCTGATATGCAGAAATTTATGCGTATTACTTTTTTAATTATTTTGGTCTTTTTGTTTGTCGTCTTTAGACGTTTATCAGCTGTTTTTTATCCACTACTTGTCATTCTTCTTTCCTTGGTGGCAACCGTTGGTGCTATGGCATGGAGTGGAACAGCCTTTAAGTTACCAACACAGATTGTTCCTTCGTTACTCTTGGCTGTTTCAGTGGGGGCAACGGTACATATTCTCTCTATTTTCTTTGACAAATTTAATGCCACAGGCGACAAAAAAGAGGCACTTTCCTATACGCTTGGACACTCTGGTTTAGCCATTGCTATGACCTCCTTAACTACGGCTATTGGGGTTGGGTCATTTGCTGGGTCGGCTGTTGCTCCTATTTCAGATTTGGGTATTTTTGCCTCTTTAGGGGTTTTAATCTCTTTGATTCTAACCTTAACTTTACTTCCTGCACTTTTAACGATTACCAAATTAAAGCCAAAGGTGAAAAAAGAGGCTGGACAGCTTGATCTGCTTATGAAAAAATTAGCCCTTATTCCTGTGGAACATACAAAAAAAGTTTTATTAGGCTCTTTGCTTGTGGTGCTTTTGTCTTTTGTGGCTGCATCACAAGTAAGGCTCTCTCACAATCCTCTAAAATGGTTTCAACCTGACACCCCAACTCGTGTAGCTACTGAAGTAATAGATGCCAAAATGAATGGTACTGTTACCATTGAAGTGGTGGTAGATACAGGCAAAGTAAATGGTTGGCAAGACCCTGTACTTTTGTCAAAGCTTAATGACTTTTCAGCCAAAATAGAGCAGTACAAAGATGAATTTACCCATGTAGGTAAAGTGGTCTCTTTGGCGACCATTACAAAAGAGACTAACCGTGCCTTACATGAAAATAAAGAGGAATTTTATACCATTCCTAAAGAACAAAACCTTGTTTCACAAGAGCTATTATTGTTTGAAAATTCGGGTTCAGATGACCTAGAAGATGTGGTCGATAGCCAATTCTCTAAAGCAAGAATTACCATTAAATTACCATGGACAGACTCTATAAAAGCCGTTAAGGTACTCTCTTATATTCAAGCTGAATCGACAAAAACATTTGCTAATTTAAAAGTTGAAACGACAGGAATGATTCCTTTGCTAATTAATACTTTTTCCCAAGCTGTTCACTCTTCAGCCTTTTCGTATCTTATGGCAGGTATTGCTATTACGTTTATGATGATGCTTATTTTAGGCTCGGTGCGTATGGGGCTTATTAGTATGATTCCTAACTTAGTGCCAATTATTATGGGTCTTTTGGTGATGTATGTAGGTAAAATGCCATTGGATATGTTTACGCTACTCATTGGATCGATTGCCATTGGCTTAGCCGTTGATGACACCATACATTTTATGCACAATTTTAAGAGATACTACCTTGAGAGTGGCGATGCGAAGATAGCCATGGAACAGACTTTTTACACAACTGGTAAGGCGATGGTTATTACCACCTTAGTACTGGCGTTAGGGTTCTTTGCTTACATTGCAGCGAACATGATTTCGGTTCAAAACTTTGGGATAATCACAGGTTCGGTGATTGTCTTTGCACTCTTATCTGACTTACTTTTAGCTCCTGCACTTATGGTGGTGGCTGCTAAACGTGGTTGGATTAAATAAATT
>JALSQB010000175.1 GCA_026985655.1 Campylobacteraceae bacterium
TAAAGGAAACAACAAATGAAAGCAAAAAAAATATTATTTTTACTAGGCGTAGGGGCATCTCTACTTACAACAACACTACAAGCTGAATCTCTAACAGCAAGAGCTATTATGGAAAAAGTAGATGCACGTGATGATGGGCAGACCTTAGAGCAAGATATGATGATGCTACTCATTGACAAAAATGGGGCTGAACGTACACGTGATTTAAAAACTTATAGTAAAGATAAAGGAGAAGATGAACAAAAAACAATGTTTTTTAAATCTCCAGCTGATGTTAAAAATACAGCCTTTCTTACCTATGATTATGATGATGCGTCAAAAGATGATGACCAATGGTTGTATTTACCTGCTCTTAAAAAGGTAAAAAGAATCCCTTCTGCTGATAAAAGTTCAAGCTTTATGGGTTCAGATTTTTCATACTTTGATATGACCAATCGTGATTTAGATGATTATGATTTTAAGATTTTAAAAGAGACAAAAGTACGTGGACATGATGCGTGGATGATTGAATCAACCCCTAACAATCAAAAAGTTATTGAAGAGTCTGGTTACACTAAAACCATTGCCATTGTAAGAAAAGACAACTTTATGGTGGTTCGTGCCATTAACTTCTTGACCAATGGTAAGAAAAAATATCTTGATTTAACACAGATACATGAACAGAATGGTATTTGGTTGATAGATGAGATGACCATGACCACTAAAAAAGCTAAAAGAACACTACATAAAACTGTTTTGAGTTTTTCGAATGTCTCTTTAAATGGAGAAATTGATGACAGTGTATTTACAACAAGACGGATAGAAAAAGGTCTATAAGATGTTTAAACGACAATTTGCACCCTACCTTATTTCGGTTGTTTTAAGTTCAATGCTTCACGCTGAAAGTTTAGATGATGTGCTTGATGGATTTGATGATGCACCTACAAAAGTTGTTAAAGAGACAAAAAAAGTAGAAGCTTCTGAAGAAAATATCATGGAGGGATTTGATGATGAAAAAACTCCCTCTACTCAAAAAAAAGATAAGTTACCCAAAGCACCTGTAAGTCATAAAAAACATGAAACTTTCTCTCTACCGATTGAGGGCATCACAGGTAAATTGACGGAACAGACAACTTTTGCATATGGTGATGATGCTCCACATAACAACTTCTCTTCTCTTAAAAGTTCATTGCTTTTAGATTATGAACACAAATTTGACAATGGTTTTAAAATAAAAACCAATGCCAAAGGCTATTATGATGCGATTTATAGCATTAGAGGACGTGAGAAATATAGCAAAGATGAGTTAAATGAACTAGAGAGTGAAGTTGAGCTTTTTGATGCTTATGTAGAGGGTTCTTTAAGTGATAAACTCGATATGAAATTGGGTCGTCAAGTTGTGGTTTGGGGACGAAGTGATACCATTCGTATTACTGATGTTTTAAACCCTTTGGACAATCGTCGTCCAGGAATGGTCGATATTGAAGATTTACGCTTACCTGTTACTATGGCGAAGTTTGACTACTTTGTAGGGGATTGGCGAATTACACCTATGGCAGTGCTAGAGCAAAGATTTTCTAAAAATCCACCTGCAGGATCTGCCTTTAATGGTTCTAAAAACGCATTACCTAAAAATGAAAGCTATGAAGAGCTATTACCTGCACTAAGTGTAGGAGGTGAATTTTCAGGATTTGATGTCAATTTCTATGCCGCTAAGATTCGTGATGATGCAGGATATTTTTCAAATGGAAAACTCCATCATGACAAAACCAATATGTTTGGAACGGCATTAAATATACTTAATGGCTCATGGCTTCTAAAATCAGAATTAGCCCATTTTGATGGTTTAAAATATACAAGCACTCAACAAAAAGAGTTTAAACGTACCGATGGACTCATAGGATTAGAATATAATGGATTTGCAGATACGCTCATCTCTTATGATGTTTCGCTTAGAAAGATACACAGCTACGATAAACGACTTAAAAATGAACCTGCTAATCTAAAAGAAGAGACCTATCAACACGCTTTTCGTGTAAGTTCAGACTTTATGAATGCAAGGCTTAAAGGAAATTATCTTATTTCTCTTTTTGGAAAAAGTTTAGATGAGGGTGGATTTCAAAGAGCATGGTTTAAGTATGACATTGCTGATGGTATATTTGCCAATGTAGGTGTTGTTGATTACCTTGGAGGTTCTAAACGTTTTGATGCAGTATCCAATAATGACATGGCTTTTATGGATGTGACTTATAGTTTTTAGGAGTAAATTGTTATTATTATGAAAAAGGGAAAAACATGAAAAAAACACTACTACTAAGCCTAACAGCACTTCTATTTCTTGCTTGCGAAACAGGAATAAACAATAAAAGAACAATCGTAAAAGAGACAGCTCCTTCAGGAATTGTTGATAGGGTAAAAGGAACTAATCCGAGTTATGGTAGCACTTATCAAAAGAGTCATCAAGGAAGTTCTACTAAAATATTTTCAAAATCAGCTCAACCTGGCTTCTATTTACAATTGGCAGTTTTTGAGAAGTATCGACCTAACAAAAGTTTTTTAAGACCTTTAGACCAGTCTAAGTTTAACTATATTGTTTTAAACAAATATAACAAAGATTATGTTCTCATTGGGGCATATAAGTCACACGATGAAGCAAAAAGACACATCGCATCAGTTAAGTCTCGTTTGGGAAAACAGACCTTTGTGGTACAAGTTCTACGACCATAAAAATTGGTTATAATTCCAAAAAATCTTTTGGAGTTTAACCGTGTCACAAAAAAAATTACATCTAGTAAGCCTTGGCTGTACTAAAAATCTTGTCGATTCAGAGGTCATGCTGGGTCGGCTTAGAGAGTACGAAATCTCAGACGATGCAGAGGCATCTGATGTGATTATTGTGAACACTTGTGGATTTATTGATGCGGCTAAAGAAGAGAGCATTAACACCATTTTAAATCTTCACGAAGTGCGTAAAAAAGATTCTCTTTTAGTTGTTTCTGGTTGTTTAACAGAACGCTATCAAGAAGAACTCCAACGTGACTTACCCGAAGTAGATATTTTTACAGGGGTAGGGGACTACGAAAAAATAGACAAGATGATAGCTGAAAAAAGAGGGGTCTTTTCGCCCTCTGTCTATTTGGCAAATGAAAATTCTGACCGAGTCATTACAGGCTCAAACACCCATGCTTACATTAAAATCGCCGAGGGGTGTAACCAAACCTGCTCTTTTTGTGCCATTCCTTCCTTTAAAGGAAAACTCCTCTCTCGTACCTTAGCATCTATTGAAAAAGAGGTCAAAGCATTGGTGGCAAAAGGATTTTATGAGTTCTCTTTCATTTCACAAGACTCTTCAAGTTTTGGACGTGACTTAAAGCTCAAAGATGGGCTTAGAGATTTGGTGAAGTGTGTGGAGCAGATTGAGGGGGTAAAAGTGGCGAGAATACTCTACCTCTACCCAAGTACCACAACATTTGAACTTATTAATACCATTGCAGACTCTTCTATTTTTGAGACTTATTATGATATGCCCATTCAACAGATAGATGATGGAGTGTTAAAGCTTATGCGTCGTGGTTTTGGTGAGAAGAAGACCATTGCACTTTTAGAACATATGAAAAGCAAAAAAGATGCGTTCATAAGAACCTCCATTATTGCAGGACACCCAGGGGAGAGTCAAGAGGCGTTTGAGCGTGTGTGTGACTTTATGCGTGAGTTTAAGTTCGATAGATTTAATGTTTTCTTCTACTCTAACGAAGAGACAACCCCTGCGTTTACCATGAAGCCAGTACCTGAAGAGGTGATTGAAGAGCGTATTGAGGTGCTAGAAGCCATTGCTAATGAAACCACAGAAATCTCTCTTAAAAAGATGATAGGGAAAAATATTCGTGTTATTCTTGATGGAGAGAGTGAAGAGCATGAGTACATTCTTTCAGCCCGTCCAACGCTTTGGGCAAAAGACATTGACGGTGATATTCTGATTAACGACACTTCTGATTTAGAGCTTCTTTATGGGGCATTGTATGAGGTAAAGATTACAGATTTTACAGGAGAGAAGTTGCTTGGAACACTTATTAAAGCTCTCTAAGCAAAAAAATCTTTTAGCCTTTTCAGCAGGAGTAGATTCGTCAGCTCTTTTTTTTCTTCTGCTTGACCATGAGATTAAATTTGACATAGCTTTAGTGAACTATGGTTTACGGAAACAGAGTGAAGAGGAGGAGGCGTATGCTTTGGCTTTGGGAAAAAAGTATGATTTAAAAGTCTATGTTAAAAAAGCACCCCATTTTGAAAATAATTTTGAGAAAAATGCCCGTGATTTTCGTTATGGTTTTTTTGATGAACTCATGCTTGAAGAGGGCTATGATAATCTGCTCACAGCCCATCAGCTCAATGACCAACTAGAGTGGTTTTTAATGCGATTAACTAAGGGTGCAGGGGTTTCAGAGCTTATGGGTTTAGAAGCTTACTCTAGGCGTAAAGCTTATGGCTTGGTGCGTCCTTTGTTGGGGTATAGTAAAGAGGAGTTGCTAGAGTATTTAAATACTAATAATCATAAATACTTTATAGATGAGAGTAACAGCGATGAGAAGTATGAACGTAATTATTTTAGAAATGAATTTTCCAATAAGTTACTAGAAAAATATGCCCAAGGGATAAAAAATAGCTTTAACTATTTGCAAGAAGATAAATTAACACTCACCCAAGGGGTTCAAGAAGTTTTTCATAAGAAAGAGCTTTATGTTATTGCTTATGAACATGAAGCGTCTATTGTAAGAGTGGTTGATAGATGTTTGAAAAAATTAGGCTATTTACTCTCTTCTGCTCAAAGAAGAGAACTCCAAAAAGAGACCTCCTTAGTTCTTGGAGGGGTTTGGGCAGTTGAGGTGCGAGATAAGAGAATTTTTATTGCCCCTTATCGCGTGTTACCTATGCCTAAAGCATTTAAAGAACTGTGTCGAAGATTTAAAATTCCTGCTAAGATTAGATGTTACCTTTTTGAGGAAAAAATAGAAATATTATTTAATTAATATGTCATTTTGAAATATTATTGTTATTTTAAATATTTTTTTGATACAATTTGAAATATTATTTAAAAAGGATTTCATATGTCAAATAAAAATAGATATTTTGATATTATTCGAGCAGATGTTTTCTCTGAAAATGGTGATTTACTATTAAATGATTATGTAGAAGAGTTTAATCCCTATGATGTTAAGAAAAAAGAGAAAAAATATGCTAATTTTGGGGAAATTAAACTTTTAGATTTTGGAATGAAATCTGAAAATAGTCGAAAAGCCGATAGAGCATTTCACCTAAAATATTTACAAGCACAAGAGGCTATTTCATTGAACGTTCTTCATACTGTTCCCATACTTCAAACAGAAGTCTCTGATACTTTAGGTGGATATGAAGCGTTGTCTTCAGAACTTAAAAATTTAACTTATGGTGATACAGAATTAGCCGTATGGATAGTAGATGGTTCTACTTATGTGCTTGTGAATGCAGGGCAAGGAGATAGCTCTTGTAACTTGCTATTTTTTTGTCGTATTGAAAAGAGTGACTTTTAAAAGTCACTCAAAAGGATTTATTTGTAAGCGTTAGCAATGTCATCTTCAATTTTATTTGGAATATCAGAGATTTTCATAAATTGACTCATACTAAGCTTTGGTAATGAAAGTGCTAAATAAAATTTAGGATTCATAATCTGAACCTGGTTCGCCGAAATTAATGCTTCATAAGGTAAGATTTGTGCATTACCTGTTTGGTGAAGTATATTTAAAAAATTATTTGAAGTTTCACTTAATTTCTGACCTACTAACAACGTACCATTGGGTAAGGTAAGAGAGTAAAGTACATTTGGATTATTGCTAACTTTTTTATATACATTATCAGCTTCACTAATGATAATTGGTTCATCAAAGTATGGCATACCCATCATAAAATGATAACCTGCTAAATCTTTAGAATCAAGTTTTTCAGTTGAACCTTTTAATGCTCCAAGTGCTTTTTCTAAAGAGCTAATTGTTTGTTGAAATTGATTCTTTGTGTATTTGTCAGCAAGGTACGCAGGACCAAAGTAGGCAGGGTTTTGTATGCGAACATCTGCTGAACCTACATGAACTTGTAGTGTCGCAAGGTAAGTATTGGTTGCTTGTAGCTCATCATTGGTAATGGTAATAACATTATTGTTTGTTGCTAAAACTTTAAAACCATTTGCTTTTAATTTTGATTGAACATCACTTAACGATGAAGATTTACCGATTAAGTAAGTTGAAACATCTTCTGCCATAGCAGAGATATTAAAGAGTGCGAGTGTCATTACAATTGTAATTATTTTTTTCATAAGAATCCTTCAAAACTATAATTATATATTCTAGCTTCTATTTTTAAATATTAACTTAAAATAATATAATATAATTTTATATTATATATAGATGAAAGTATTAACTAAATAAAATATGTTTAGATAAATATAAGTAAAATTGGGGGAATAGTAGAATTATGGCTGAGAGGAAGAGATTCGAACTCTCGGTGGGTTGCCCCACACAGACGTTCCAGGTCTGCACCTTCGACCACTCGGACACCTCTCAACAGTTACTTCATAAGTGAAGAGTAGAATTATAGTCAATATGTCTTAATCTTTGATAAATTTAATCTCTATTAAAAGTTTTTTAGATATTATTCTCTTGCTTCTTTTAGACCTATGCAACAGCATTGGTGGACAACGGGTCAGGATGGGAACATAGCAGCCCACCCACCTTTGTTGTGTGCCGTAGGTATCTGAAAGAAGTACTACTAAACTTTCTTTTGATATGTATCAATCTTTTTTTTTATTTTGTTATTGTATAATATTTAACAATTAAATTTTAGGACGCTTACATGAAATCATCTTTACATAAAATACTATTTCTCTCTATTCTACCAATAAGCCTTTTGATAGCTGAAACTCCAAATGTACCCACACAATTAGACTTTTCTTCTTTGGTTGATGATTTTATGGAAGAGGGCAATGTTTTGAAAAAAACTATCAACCTTTCTGGTAAGCAACGGATGTTAAGTCAATATATGGCAAAACTTACGGCACAAATTTCGTTAAATATTCAAAAAGACCAAAGCATTGTAGAGCTTAAAAAAATATCGGAACTTTATGCTAAAACATTAAAAGCTTTTAGTGTTGGCGATAGTGATTTAGGCATTAAATCAGCAACAAATGCAAAAGTAAAAGAGCAGATTAAAGTGCTTGAAAAAGAGTGGAAAAACTTTGAGGAACAGATTCAACTAATTATCTCTAAAAAAGATAAAGATGCTAAAGCGTTGGCTTATGTTTTAGAGAACAATGAAAAATTATTAGATTCTTCCAATGAATTGGTTTCACGATATGAAGCTTCTAATACTTCTGCAAATTATTTAGAGAAAGCACGTCTAAGAGTTGTTAATGTAGCAGGAAGACAACGTATGCTTATAGAAAAAATGACCAAAGAAAAACTTCTTTGTGTTAAATCTCCTCAAAAATATAATAGTAAGTTGAAAAGCACAGTAAAGCTTTTTAATGACTCATTGACCACAATAATCAAGGGTGATAGCAGTAAACAAATAACCAAGCCAAGTAATACTAAGATTATTAAGCAACTAAAGGTAATTTCTAAATTATGGGAAGAGCTAAAACCATTGTATGAAAAAGAGAAAAATAGTTCTAAAGAGTTGGCAATTATTATCGCTAAAAACAGTACCCTTTTAAAGGAGATGAATACTATGGTAGAACTAGCAGAAAAAGAAGTTGAGTATTAGACTCAACTTTTAAGTTTTACGCTTCATCATTTATCACCACCCACTCATAAAATGGTAAGGCTTCAAAAACTATGTTTTCAATGCTAAACTCAAAATTACTGGCTACGGTTACAATAGAAACTTTTGTAATTTTTTGTCTTTTATAGATAGAGAACTTATGATGTGCTTTTTTCCAAAAACGCTCTTCTGTTTCAAAGGGAGCAGGGAGTATTAAATTCTTTTCATTTGTGATATAACTGTTTAGTCCAAAAGTATTAAATGGTACATTGTGTTTGACCAAAGAGAGTGCAACCATAGTCTCAAACTGTTTAGGAAAGTTTTGGCTAAAGCTTAAATATTTGGCTAAAGCAAAGTCAAAAAAAAGCAGTTTTTTCTGTTTGGGATTTTCAATGTCATAAATGAAACTAATAATATTTCGCTCTTCTAAAGATTTAATCTGTTTATAGATTAAATCTTTAGAAATTTTGTAACGCTCTTTAGCGTGAGTGTAGAGTTGAAAGGTACTAACCGTTGCTCCATTGAAATACGCCAAGACCGTAAGAAGTTTTTGTTCCGATGGGCTAAAGTGGCTTCGTAAAAAATTTAAAAAAAGTTGCTCTTTAGGGCTACTCTCAATGGCGAGTTGAGGCAAAGTACCTTGGCGTAAAAATTGGTTAAAGATTTGTTTCTCCGTTCCTCTCTTTTGAAAAGCAAAAAACTCTTCATAATCGAGTAGAGGTAGATTTAACTTTTCAAAATCCTCCCCATAGTCATAATCAGTAGAAGAGATAATAATGAGTTGCTTTACCTTAGGTAAGATTTCAAAATATTCATGGGCATAATGGTCAAGAACAAGATAGTTAATCTCATGGGCTTCCACAAAACTCTGTACATCTTCTTCCATAATATCTAAAAAAGCAAACTTCGGGTCTTGAAAGTCGATGTAAAGTACCTCTTCATTGTCAAAATTCATGAGATAATCAAGCACCAAAGAGGTTTTACCTGAAGCAGGTGAGCCATAGATAAAAATTTTTGGTCTATCTGAAATATTAAATTTTCTTGGCTGATAATTGTTTATTTCGTTGTTTCTGTCATAAAAGTATTCTAATAGTTGCATTGGAAATATTATCATAATTCCTTTTAAAAAGGAAATAAAATTTACTTTTCATCTAAAAATAGCATAAAACATCGTTTACCTAAAAGGCTATCTGAGTATAATTGCGTTCCAAAATTTAGTTAGGAGCTAAAAATCCATGTGAAAGCATTGGTTTTTAGTAAGCTAACGAGTTCTTTATAAGGTAAATTAAATGGAAAAAATTAGACTTAAGCTTAAAGCTTATGATCATCGTGTTTTAGACAGATCGATTGCTTCTATTGTAGAAGCTGTTAAACGTACAGGTGC
This sequence comes from Campylobacteraceae bacterium, assembly GCA_026985655.1. Taxonomy (GTDB): domain Bacteria; phylum Campylobacterota; class Campylobacteria; order Campylobacterales; family Sulfurovaceae; genus UBA1140. The sequence goes on from JALSQB010000175.1 coordinate 9,146, forward strand.
AGAACTTATTGGCCCAATTCCAATGCCAACTAAGATTAAAAAGTACACTGTTCTTAAATCTCCTCATGTTAATAAAGATGCGAGAGAGCAATTTGAGATTAGAATTCACGCAAGAATGATTGATATTGTTTCAGCCACTTCAGACACTATAGATTCACTTATGAAACTAGACCTGGCACCAGAAGTTGATGTTGAGATTAGATCAATGGACGCAAAGTAGGAGTAGATGATGGAATTTATTATTGAAAAAGTAGGTATGAGTAGAACAATTGGTGTTCCAAGTGTTCCTGTTACCCTTTTAAAAGTTATCGAAACGAAAGTATGTGAAGTACGTGAAGATGGTAAAGCTGTAGTTGCTTACCACAGCAGCAAAAAAATCAATAAAAGTATCGAAGGGCAACAAGCTAAATTCGGTATCGACAAAGAGTTTAATAAGTTTATGACAATTAACGTAGCAGAAGGTACAGAAGCTGGTGATTATTCAGCTGAAGCACTTGCATCAGCTGAGTTGGTTAAAACTTCGTTAAACACTAAAGGTCGTGGTTTCCAAGGTGGTATGAAACGTCACGGTTTTGGTGGTGGACCAGCATCTCACGGTCATAGATTTGGTAGAAGAATTGGTTCAATCGGTAATGCTGAATGGCCAGGACGTGTACAAAAAGGTAAGAAAATGCCTGGACAGTACGGAAACACACAAGTTACAGTTAAAAATGATGTTATCTCATTTGACGCTGAAAACGGAATTTTAGTATTAAAAGGTTCAATCCCTGGACACAATGGTGCTCGTGGATTGGTAAGGATTGTTAAATAATGAGTGCAACAGTAATTAAAACAAGTGACCTTCCAGCGTCATATTCGGAAATTAACCCACATAACCTTTACCTATATTGTAAAGCGTATGCATCTGGGCTAAGAGCAAACACTGCACACACTAAAACACGTTCAGATGTTAGTGGTGGTGGTAAGAAGCCTTGGGCTCAAAAAGGTGGAGGACGTGCAAGAGCAGGTTCTGTACGTTCACCTATATTTGTTGGTGGTGGTGTTGCTTTTGGACCTAAAAACAACCGTAACTACAATCAAAAAGTAAACAGAAAACAAAAGAAATTGGCACTTAACTTTGCATTAGCAGAGTTAGCAGCGAATGAAAAACTTTTTGTTATGGACAACATTGTTGTTGAATCAGGTAAAACAAAAGATGCGAGAGCATTTGTTGCAGAGCTTGGACAAAGAGACGTACTTGTTGTTAAAGAACTTATTGATGACAAAACATTCCTTGCATTTAGAAACCTTCAAAATGCATACTTAGTTGAAGCCAATGAGCTTAACGCCTACCTAGCAGCTGCTTACCACTCAGTGGTAATTGAAAAGTCTGTTTGGGAAAAATTAACAAAAGAGAACTAAGATGGCAGATATTACAGATATTAAATCAATTTTGTACACAGAGAAAACTCTTGCAATGCAAGAAGATGGTGTACTTGTTGTTCAGACCAGTCCAAGAATGACCAAAAATGGTCTAAAAGCAGTTTTCCAAGAATATTTTGGCATTAAACCATTGAGAGTAAATTCAATGAGAGTTAATGGTAAAGTTAAGAGATTTAAAGGTATCGAAGGTAAAAGACCAGACTCTAAAAAGTTTTATGTTTTCTTACCAGAAGATGCAAAAATTGACAGTTTAGCAGTGTAGGGAGAAGTCGATGGCAATTAAATCATATAAACCAACCACAGCAGGGCGTAGATATATTACAAACCTTGACTCTGGTGACATTACAGCAAAAGCTTCTGTTAGATCTCTTTTGAAAAACCTTCCACGTTCAGCTGGTAGAAATTCAAATGGTAGAATCACTTCTCGTCACAGACAAGCAGGTGCTAAAAAACTTTACAGAATTATTGACTTTAAACGAAATAAGTTTGGTGTTGAAGGAACAGTAGCTACTGTTGAGTACGACCCATACAGAACTTGTAGAATTTGTTTGGTTAAATATACTGATGGTGACAGAAGATATGTTCTTCAAGCTAAAGGTATGAAAGTTGGTGA
>JALSQB010000176.1 GCA_026985655.1 Campylobacteraceae bacterium
TCATACTTCATCTTTTGAGGGCTGTTCATGCTCTGCATGGTTTTTTCTAATATCTTTTTCATCTCTTTGATGAGGGCATATTTTGAGAGTTTATCTTCTTTTATGTGAATGGTAAAACTGTAAAACTTAGCTCCTTTTTTAAATGCTCCTACTAACCAATGAATGCCCTCTTTATGACTCTCTTGGGCAAAAACAAATTTAATATTTCGGTAGTTTTTTAACCATTGTAACTGCCCATAACTTTGTACAATAGGAGCTTTTAAAAGGGTTTGAAGAGTTACGCGTTTCTCTTTGGTGAAAAAAGCTTGAAAAGTGGGAGAGACTTGCTCTGGTGATTCTAAAGAGTAGTGCTTCACTTCAGGTAATACCACGCCCTCTTTAATGGGGTGAAAATCAAACGATTTAATGAGCTTTGCCCCATAAAAAACCTTGTTAGGACGGTAGATGAGTTGGGTAATTTTATGCAGTGCCACTTGCATGTCCAAAGGGGTCATTTGCAATTTTCCAGCCCCTAAATCAACACGTGGTTCATTGTTTTGCAAAGGAACTAAGGCTAAGTTTTGGTAAAGGGCTTCAATGCTTTTCATGTAGATAGGTCGGTAAAAAGTATTGTCACCACTTTTAGTTCTTTGACGGTATTTAATAAACCCATCATAAAGAGGCAACATCTTAGAGGAGGTAAAAAGTCGTCTTGCATCAAGCCATGTGCCTGAAGTACATTTGGGGTAACCTTTTTCGGTAACAATCTCATCTGAAGCACTTTTATTACAATATTTAGTATAATATTTATCTCCCCGATTGGCGAAGAGTAGAAGTGAAAATATCTTTCCTAAATTCCCAATTTGAGGAGGAGTTTGGTAGGCACTGTTTTTTTGATAAAGACGCACAAACTCTCCCTCTTCATTGACAACAGAGACCCAAAAACTAGAGAGCTTCTCCTCCTCTAGCTCTTTGTTAATCGTGTGGTTAAAGTAGTAGTTTGGGGCAATCAAAAAGTTAATGCCTATTTTACTGACCAAACGACTTTTAGGAGAGATGCTATAACTCTGAAAAAGCTTATCTAACTCTTGGTTTACCACCTCTTTAATGCTGTTAAGCAGTCGTTTACTCCGTAGTGGTAAAGTGCTAAAATAGGCTTGGTTTTGTGGGGTTATCTTACCCACTACCTCCATGAGAACATCGGGGAAGTAAGGCAACTTAGGTAGAGGCATCTTCTCTATTTTAGAGACTAAGCCGTATTGTTTGTTAATCAATTCGGAGTTATTGACAATGGCAATCGCCTCTTTTTTAATCTTTTCCCATGAGGCTTTTTGTTGTTTAGGTGAGCTATTTAACACATAAGGGTAACGATAGAGTGCCACCATAATGACTTGTTGTTCCATAGATAAATCTTCAGGTTTTCGCCCAAAGAAAATCTCGGCACAATCTTTAAAGCCATAGCCTTTATTATCTGCGAAAAAAAATGGACGTGTTGAGAGCAACCACGCTTTAAAATTCATACCATTGTTTGCTTTGAGCAGATGAAAAAATGTTTTGGTGAGTTTTAAGCGTTCTATGTTGGTTTTGTTACGCCAATTTGGCTCTTTTTGTAAAAAACTTGTGATTAATTGCTCGGTTAAAGAGGGAGATATTTTCATCTCTAAACTAAACTTTGTCATCATATTGAGCATCATCTCTTTGGTCTCTCTAAATGAAGCCGTAATATCTACCCCATTGTAGTAAAAAGGGTTTTCCACCAATGCTTGGGCAAAGGAAGTAGCATTGTCCTCAAAATTTAAAGAGGCATCATACTTCTCTTGCAGTAAATTCCAAAAAAAGTCAGGGGTCTTCTCAACAAACAAGGAGGGGTGGGTCATGAGGCTTTGAGGCTGTGCCATGCTCCCTGCTAATCTATCTTGTAAATCTCTAATCTCAATGGCAGTATCATAATAAAA
>JALSQB010000177.1 GCA_026985655.1 Campylobacteraceae bacterium
TACAATTCTCATAGTTTGATTTTTGTGCTTTATCTTCATAAACATACGCCTTCGTATCACGACATAATAAATTATTTGCCATTACAATGTTACTTGTTATCAGCAATAATAAACTAACAGACTTCATCTCTTTCTCCTTAAATATATCTTGATATTAACATAACTTATCTAATATTGTCTTAGAGTGAGTAGTAAGTAATTAAAAATTAACCCTACATACACTACCATACACCATGAATACTATAAAATCTAAAAAAATCCTAATAACCAATGATGATGGCTTTGACTCCCCTGCTCTTTTGGCACTCAAAGAAGCCTTAGAACCTCTAGCAGAAATCATAACTGTTGCTCCTACTTTAGAAAAATCGGCTTGTGGACATTCGCTAACACTGACTAAACCTTTACGTTTTGTGGAATTAGAACCAAATTTTTATAAACTAGATGATGGAACGCCCACAGATTGTGTCTTTTTGGCGTTACATAAAATATATAAAGAGACTAAGCCTGATTTAGTCATTTCAGGCATCAATATTGGGGCAAATATGGGTGAAGACATTACCTACTCTGGAACAGCAAGTGGGGCAATGGAAGCTGTGCTTCAAGGGGTTCCTGCCATTGCTATTTCACAAGATTTTTCAGATGACTTAAGAGAAAAAGAGGGTTTTGACTATGCACTAGCGATGCAGAGTATTAAGCAAATCGTTCAAAAAATCTTTGAAGGCACTTTTCCCTTAGCACCTCGTAAATTTTTAAATATCAATATTCCTGCACTTGCTCCAAATGATGCCAAAGGCTTTAAAGTAACACGCACAGGTAGCCGTGTCTATACGCATGATGCTGATGCCCACATTAACCCAAGAGGACAAGAGTATTTTTGGATTGGGCTTGTCAATCATCAATGGAGAGAGAGTAAGGGTCTAATGACCGATGTTGAAGCAGTCAAGAGTGGTTATATTTCTGTAACGCCCATTCATTTAGACATGACATCACATAATGACATTGAGGAGTTAGCACAATGGATTTAAGATTTCAACGATGCGAACTACTCTTTGGGAAAGAGGATTTTGCCAAAATTCAAAACGCAAAGATACTCATTTTAGGTGTAGGAGGGGTTGGTTCTTATGCCCTTGACTGTCTTTTTCGTTCAGGGGTTTCAGACATTACAATTTTGGACTACGATGTCTATGATGAGACCAACCAAAACCGACAAATTGGTTCTGAAGCCGTGGGAGAACCTAAGGTAGAAGCCCTTAAAAAGCTCTATCCTTGCATTAAAACCATTAATCAAAAAATGGATTTAGCATGGGTAGCTGAGTTTGACTTTGAGCCTTATGATTTAGTACTTGATTGTGCCGATACGACAAAAGTTAAAATTGAAGTGGCTAAGAGATGTTACAAAAAACTCATTATGTCTTTTGGTTCGGCTAAACGTTACGATGCGTCTAAGATTGAAGTTGCTTCCATTTGGAAAAGCCATGGCGATGCTTTGGGGCGAAAAATACGAAATGAGTTAAAAAAAGCGAAATTTGACCGAAACTTTACGGTTGTCTTCTCTCCAGAAGAGGACAAATGTAAAGAGAAAGGTTCGTGTGTGGCTGTCACAGGAGCCACAGGACTAACCGTTTGCTCTGAAGCAATTAAAAGGATTTTAAAAACGCAATAGCCTTTTGAACACAGGCATCAATCAAAGGCTCATCAGCAACGACATAGGCACAATAATGAGGCAGATGCTTTCTTGTAGCTTCCCCAATTAAGATGGCAGTATAAGAACTTTCCCACTCAAAGTTTTTAAAAAAACAGTTAATCGTAGAGGGGGAGGTAAAGATAATAATGGCATTCTCTTTTGGCTTTTGACTTTGAGTATAATGCACACAA
>JALSQB010000178.1 GCA_026985655.1 Campylobacteraceae bacterium
GATTGCTTTAGCAAACTTTCTGTGAAACCTCCATGACTTAACGTGTCGATTCGAGGTAAATTATAGCTTAAAGTGGCTTCAAAGCCCATAAAACAACCTTTTTACTTTTCAAAAAAGTTCGCAAACCTATGCCCATAAAATTTTGTAAGCTTAGGTTTCCTAATTTTAAGTCAATGTTAAGTTTCGGAAGTGCCGAAAAATAGGGGTTTGAAACTTAAAGAAAACTAAAAGTTCGCAAACCTACTCTGGCTTCTTAAGAAAAGTGAGGTTTGCGAACTTTTTTAGTCCATAATCAAAAGTTATAAGTCCGAAAAATAAGCATTCCACGATTTTAAAAAGTTCGCAAACCGTTTTGAGACAAACTTTAGTCTAGGGGACTAAAAGAAATAGATTCCATTGGACTCAAAAGGAGCTGACTCATCTCCTAAACTCCATGAGTTTTCCACACAGTTTTGACAAAGTTTATAGAAACGTAAAGAGTCCTCTTTTGGATTTAAAAGTCCTAACAACTCATCTTCTAAAGCTCTCTTTTGAGATTTTGATTTTATCTCTATCTCAAATACAGAGTAGTTTACCCTTTTACCAAAAGCCTCTAGGGCTTCACCTACTTTTCTTCTGCATTTGTCATCTGAAATATCATATGCTACTACAAATCTTTGCATTAATACTTTCCTATGAATGGTTTGTATTTCTCTTCACCACGCACATGACGAGCTAACAGATACGCCTGTTCTTGAATGATATTTTCAACTCTTTTAGAAGCTTTTTTATATTTGCTATAGACCCCCAAACGCTCTTTTACATTTTGTACTATGAGTTGGCAAGAGGCTTGGCTTAACTCCCCTTTGGCATTTATTTTAAGGGGTTCGTTTTTGTTTATCATCGAGATGATGGCACGATCAACCACAAAAGCCCTAAACTCTTCAATGAAGTCATAGACCAAGGTAGGTTTTCCATCTTGAAGCGAATGTAAAAAAGAGATGTGAAGTGCCAAACCTGCTTTGAGAAGAGCATTTTGAATACGTGCATACAAAATGGCATAGCCATAATTTAAAGAGGCATTGACCAAATCTCTTGCCCCTCTTGTACTTCTGCCTGTAAAGTTACTTTTTTCATCTAAAATCACCACCAAAGATTGCCAATAAAGAGAACTGATATTTCCCTCATAGCCCATAAGCTCTGAAGTTGTTTTGGCTTTTTTAATGTCAAGTTTTATGCTCTGTTCCATCTTCTCAATGCTCTGTTCTACATCGTTATGGTAACGGTCAAGATATTTTAAATAGTTGAGTTGATTTTTAGCCTTACCCAAAATAAACTTTTTTGCTAAAGCTATATTTTTACCATTTTGAATTAACTCCAACTGCATCAGAGCCATTTTAGGATAAGCATTTTTAGCCGATAACACAGAAGCAAATGGTGCATCACGACCATCTACAAAATCAATGGCAATCCCCTCTTGCACACAGAGGTAAACCATGTTAGAACTAAGTGAAATGGCTTTTCCTGCAATGATTATCTGTTCGCACTGTTTTTTAGGAATTTTACCCACAACTTTACCTTTGACTTTAACGGTAATGGTGTTTTTACTCATGCCCAAATATGCCCCAAATTGGCTCACATACAAAACCGATGATGTGGCAAACGATTTAGCATATTTTTGCTTGTTACGCTTTATCTTGCTATCATCTTTAACATAACTCTTAGTGGCTAAATACTTCTCAAAGCCTTTAGAAACAATGCGTTCAATGGTCTCTTTATGTTCCGTAACGCTTACTTCTTTAAGTAACCAAAGCTCTTCAAAATGCTCTTTAAACTCTTTTTTTGTTTTTATTTTCTCTGCTTTACGCTGTAAAAATACAAATTGAGC
>JALSQB010000179.1 GCA_026985655.1 Campylobacteraceae bacterium
AAAGTTAGTATGTGCTTTTTCAAGCTCTTCTTCACTATACGCTTCTATCTCTTTGGTCGCTTTCACTGAAGCCTTTTTAATCGGTTCATCTATGCGTAAAATCAGAGCATCAACACTCAATGCCATCTCATTTAAACCCAAAAGTTGTAAGCCCTCAATGCTTTTTAAACGTGACAAGGCAACATAGCCCTGCCCCACTTCAAAAGTTTGAGAGAGGTCAATTTGAGCAGCGTCTAGTGTCATACCTTGGGACTTGTGAATGGTAATCGCCCATGCCAAACGCAAGGGAATTTGTGAAACGGTAGCCACATTTTCCCCTTTGTCATTTTCGAGTGTCCAATCATCAGCTAAGACTTTAATAACTTGACCTGTGGAGATTTTCACAAGAGGAATGTCACCCTCAAATCCTACCACCACCCCTGTTGTCCCATTAACATAATCTTTTTCAGGGTTGTTTTTGACAAAAATAACCATGGCATCTTCTTTAAGTGTTATCTCCTCTAAAACCAAAGATGTTTTAAAGATTTTCTCAATGTTTTTTGCCGTTCCTTTTGACTTATATTTAAAAGTTTGAGGCTCTCCTTTTAGTGCATTTAGCTCTTCAATATTTATTCTATCAACATCAACATTATGGGTAAAAAGTTTGGTGGCTTGTTGTTCTAATTGGGTATTAAATGCCTCATCTAAAATGCTTTTTGCTTTAGAAGAAACCTCGCCTGAACGTATCTCATCTAAGACTTGAATGAGTCGGTCATCATCTTGTCGAAACTTCTCTTCTAGGTAACAACTTCTAAGCTCCAATGCTTTCCAAACAGGACTTTGCCAAGCAAAACGCTTCTCTTTAAAAACTTTGCTCACAGGTGGCAACTGAAAAAAATCACCAGAAATGACCACCTGCACCCCACCAAAAGGCTCAGGGTTATTTTTAAATGCCCTTAGCACTTTGTCCATAGAGGCAAAAATTTCAGGTGAGACCATTGAAACCTCATCAATAATCAACACCCTTAACTTTGAAAAACGACTCTTCAAATAAGACTTTTCAAGTAAAAACTCCACATAGCCATTATCTACCACCGTGTCACGAATGCCTAAGGCAAAAAAGGAGTGAATGGTTTGCCCTTTCAAGTGTGACGCAGCAATGCCTGTGGGAGCAACCACTGTGGGGTGGATACGTCGCTCTTTTAAGTACTGAATATATTGCCGTAAAACATAAGTTTTACCCGTCCCAGCTGAACCAGTCATAAAAATATTTTTGCCAGATTTAAGTAAGTTGAGTGCTGTTGATTGTTTCATAGAATCATTTTAACAAAAAAAGAGGAGAATTGTTTAAAATATGTCAAATTGTCATAAAATTCTTGAAAAACTTGCTTTATCGTGAAAATCTGGCTGAGATTTTAGATGCTTTACTGTCCAAAATGTTCGTTCATGCTCTTTGTTCACCAAGATACACGCCACATTATAAAGCTCAAATTTCTCCAAATTTTCTATTGACAATTCAAAGACTATTTTAAACACATTTTTTGCTTCAAAACATTCTATCTTAGGACTATTTAAAAGCTTAAGCTCTTCTACCTCACTTCTATAAGCACTCAAATAATAAAAGTTCCAAGCCAAAGAAGGAGAAAAATTTAATTCGTAATATGCCTCTTCATTTTCATTGGCTAAAAAGAGTTCAAAACAAGTCAATTTCCAAAGTTCTTTGGCTCTTTGGGGTCTTGATTTAGAGGGGAAAATATACCCATCTAAATCACCTTCAACGACAAAAGAGAGTCTAATTTTTTCTGCTATTAATTCTAAATTACCCTCTATGCTTATCTTTTCTATGCGTGTATGTGGTCTAAGTTTAAAGCTA
>JALSQB010000180.1 GCA_026985655.1 Campylobacteraceae bacterium
ATGATGGACATGGAATTAAAGAGGTAAAAGTATCGGTTGATGGTGGAAAAACTTGGAAAGAGGCTATCTTAGATGATGGCAAAGCAGGACGTTATGCCTTTAGAACATTTAGATATGCCTTTAATCCTAGCAAAAAAGGTAAAGTAAGCATTATGGCTAAAGCTACCAATAATCTAGGTCAAGAGCAACCGTTTGCAAAAGAGATTAAATGGAATCGTGGTGGTTATAAATACAATGGTATTGACACTGTAACTGTAGAAGTAATATAAGGAGATTGAAGATGAAAAAATTATTAATATTATTAGGGCTTTTAGCCTTACCACTTTTTGCTCAAATTGAAGGGGATTTAGCTGTTCCAGATATTGAGTACCCAGCACCAAAAGCCAAAGGGGTTAATACCTATCAAGCAAACTGTATGATGTGCCACTCTTTAGGATACATCACCAATCAAGGCTTACAATCAAAAGAGTTTTGGCAAGAAAAAGTTGATAAAATGAGAAATGCTTTTAAAGCACCCATTACCGATAGAGATGCCAAAGAGATTGTGGCGTATCTAAACAGTGTTTATGGACTAAAAGCTAAAAAGAAATAGCACCATAACAAAGCCTCAATATGCTAAAATATCTCCTTTAAAAACCCTAGAGGAAATAAGCGATGATATTTTTAGACATTATAAGCAACATTCTTTTTGTTTTAGCCCTTGGCTATTACTTCATGACCAACATGCAATGGTACTCGTACAAAATTGAGCGAGTACTGTTTCACCATACTAAGACTTGGTGGCATTTGGTTTACTTTTTACTTCCTCTTTTGGCGTATTTTCTTTTAAATAAATATTTTGATTTAAGTATTATTGCTACATTGGCGTACATTGGGGCATTGTACTTTTGGCGAAAAGAGCAAGACAAACCCTTGGTTTTTACAGGGCGTGTAAAACGTTTTTTTGCTACTTTAGTTTTTTTAACACTTTTTGCTGTTATGTTAAAGTTTGCAGGTGTTCATTATGAGAGTTTTGCTGTACTTATTCCCATTTTCTTAGCCTATATGATTTCAGCTATGATGGAGAAGATGTTGTTTTTAGGCTTTCAGAAAAAAGCAGAGAAACGCTTAGAGGCTATGCCTAATATGGTAGTTGTTGGGGTGACAGCCTCTTATGGTAAGACGAGTATCAAAAATTATATTGCTCATATTTTAAAAGCCAAATACAATGTTTATGCTACGCCACGTTCGGTCAATACCTTTGGTGGGGTGATAAAAGATATTAATGATGACCTACCAAGTGATACCGAAGTTTATGTGGTTGAGATGGGAGCTAGAGGGGCTGGAGATATTCGAGAGATTACGCAGTTTGTCAATCCTCATTTGGCAGTAGTTGGGAAAATTGGTCCTGCTCATATTGAGTACTTTAAAAACTTGGAGAATATTAGAAACACCAAAATGGAAATTCTCTCTTCTGACAGACTTAAAGAAGCTTGGGTACATGATTCGGCGATGCTACAACCCATTAAACACATTCACTCTTTTGGAAAAGAGATTCATGACATAAAAGCTACACTTGATGGGCTTGATTTTAAAATGGATAAAGAAGAGTATCATGCGAATATTTTAGGTGCATTTAATGCCATGAATTTAGGAGCATCTATTAAAGTGGCAAAAGCTCTTGATATGGACGAAGAGCTTATTAAAAAACAACTCAATTCACTGGAAGCAACCCCTCATAGATTGCAACGTATGGACGCAGGAGGAAAAATTATTATTGATGACTCTTTTAACGGAAACATAGATGGCATGATGGAAGGCTTTACTTTGGCTTCTACTTATGAGGGGCGAAAAGTTGTCATTACCCC
>JALSQB010000181.1 GCA_026985655.1 Campylobacteraceae bacterium
TGTGTACATGTCAAGGTGCTGCATTTGAGTATATCTTTAACATTGAACACGAAGCTAAAAAAGCTGGTGTAAGAGATATGTTAGACATTAAATGGATTTCAAATGAGTCATTCCTTGGTGACTTTGGTATGGGTGGATTACATATGAAAGTTGGTGGATATGTAGTTAGTTCAAAACTATTTGCAGAGTCACTATTTTCAGAGAGAGATGTTCCATGGTTAATTGGAGCACACGTTTCAAAAGTTGAAGAGGGTAAAGCTCACTATGAACTTCTTGATGGAACAACAGGTGTTGAAGAGTTTGACTTTGCAATGCTTATTCCACCATTTGCAGGTGTTGGTTTAACAGCTGTTGCAAAAGATGGTTCAGATATGACTGACAAAATCATTGCTCCAAATGGATTTATGAAAGTTGATGCAGACTATACAGCTAAACCTTATGCTGAGTGGAAAGCAAGTGACTGGCCAAGAACTTACCAAAACCCAGACTACAAAAATATGTTTGCTTGTGGTATTGCCTTTGCTCCTCCACACCTTATCTCTAAACCAGCAAAATCTCCAAATGGAACACCAATTAACCCTACACCACCTAGAACAGGTATGCCTGCAGGTATTATTGGTAAAGCTGTTGCTCACTCTGTATGTGACATGATTAACAATGGTACTGATGTAAAACTACACGAAGCGTCTATGGCTGAGATGGGTGCTGCTTGTGTTGCTAGTGCTGGTAAAGGTATTACAACTGGAACTGCTGCTGCTATGACTGTTTATCCTGTTGTACCTGACTTTGAAAAATATCCAGGTACAGGTAGAGATACAGACTATACATTTGGTGAGATTGGTCTTGCTGGTCACTGGATTAAACATATTTTACATCACTTGTTTATCTACAAAGCAAAACTTAATCCAGGTTGGACTCTAATTCCTGAATAATCAGGGATTGGGTTAGACAATACAAATAAAAACTATTAAAGGAGATACTATGGCAAAACAAGAAGAGAAAAACTTTGAGAAGTATGAGCAATTTACATTAACAATGATTCCAGGTGCATTTGCACGAAAAATGCGAACTTGTATTATTTTTCAAGCGTTTAGATTTGCTGTAATCAACATTAAAATGTTGATTGTTGTAAGTAAAAGTCACTAAGACTTCAAGCAAGGCTATGCCTTGCTTTTAACCTATCCAATTTTTTTAAAATCACTTATTTTTATAATTGTTTTCAAAAGGATTTCTAATGGTTAAACCACTTATTACTTACCCACAAAAACTTTCTAATGCTATGTTAATATCTGAAGTTAGAAACTTCAATGATGATATTTTAGAGATTATTCAAGATATGAAAGATACCATGAGTGAACACAATCTTACTGCACTTAGTGCTGTTCAGATTAATCATCTATATACTATTATAGTAATTAGAGATAAAGAGGAGTATAAAACCTATATAAACCCTAGAATACTTAGTAATCGTGAACCCTTTGATTCAACAGAGAGTACAATATATTACCCTAATGTTGAAGTTACTATTCCAAGATATGGACATATTAAAGTTATCTATGAAGATGTTAATGGAGAAGCAAAACATGCAGATATAACTGACCCTAAAGTAGCTGTTGATTTTCAGAGAAAACTAGACTATCTATATGGTGGGGATATACTTCTTAAAGTGAGCCAAGCAAGAAGAGAAGAGATTTTAAATGCTCTTAAAACTGATGGACTAATTCCAGATGCTTCCCTAGAAGTTTGCCCGACTATTACTAAAAAAGATTATATTTTAAGTTTTAATGATAAGCTACTATTCTTTATGGGTCTATCTCTACTAACCCCACTCTTCTCATTTGAAGCTTCAACAGTTGCTAATATATGGTTATATGACAAAATAGCACTTCTATTGGTTATAGGTTTAATGGTAGGATACTTTGTAATGGCACAAGTAGAAGCAAAAGAGTTTAAACAATGTACCTCGTGCCAAGTAGGTAATCAATTAGGAATTATTGCAAAGAGAGTAGCAATAGCTATAATACTTACTATTGCTGGGTATTTCTTACTCAACTAAAAACACCCTCTTAAGTCAATGATTATCGATTCATTGACTTAGGGCAAATCATGTAGCCTGTTTTTAACATTTTACACCCCATATTTTCTGCATATCTATTTAACTTTTCTATTTTAAAACTCTTTTTTTGAACCAAATGGTGAGGTTTTAAACTATTTGACACACACCCATTACACAACATAATCAACCAACACAAAGAAAATAACTTAAACATAAAAACCCTTTTTTATAACTTAAAATTTTTTATTTTTTAAAATATTTTTACATATTCTGAAAAACTAAACATATTTTAAATCTTAAATGTGTTATTTATGTGGAAAAGTTACTTTCTAAATAGAACTTTAGGGAAATTTATAAATTATCTATTCTAAAAAAACAATAAATAATAATTTACACACATATTTTAACTATGTTATAAGAAATCTATAAACATAAGTAAAATTTATAGATAATTATTTATCTAACTCTTTAGATTCTCTCTTCTTTTTTCTCATCTCTTCTTGCTTCGCCTCTTGTTGTGCTGCAGAACGTAAATCATCAGGTGAGTCAAATAACATACCGTCCATCATCTTCTTTTGGTCATCAAAGTTTCCTTTTTTAGCCGATAATACAAAAATAGTAATAAGAATAAATGTTACTATTATCCCTACTATTAATTCCAATTGTAATACTTCATTCATTTTATTTTTCCTTTTTTAATTTTTTATTTTTTTGTTTAATTCTCATTGAATTTCCTACCACCAACAGTGAACTCAAACTCATCGAAAGTGCAGCAAAAAGAGGCATAACATATCCTGCAATTGCCAAAGGTATGGTAATCAAGTTATAGAGCAAAGAGATGAGTAAATTTTGTTTAATAAACCTATAGGTTCTACGTGAAATAACAAAGGCATCTTTGATGCCTAAGAGTGAATTGTTCTGCACTACCACATCAGACATAGCCAAAGCAACATCGGCTCCTGAACCCATCACAATGGCAATATCAGCATACGATAAAGCCAAAGTATCGTTAATCCCATCACCCACCATCACAACGATTTCAGCCTGCTCTTTTAGGGCTTTAATTTTATTGGCTTTATCCAAAGGCGACATCTGCGACATAAAATTCTCAATACCCACCTCTTTTGCCAATCTTGAAGCAACCTCTTGGCTATCACCTGTTGCCATAAAAATATCTATCTTTTTCTTTTTAAAGTAGGCTATGAGTTCTGTTACATTTTCTTTAATGCTATCTTCAAGTTCAAAAGAGCTAATCAACACCCCATCAATGGCAAAATGATACACCGTATAAGCACTTTTTTCTACCATGATGCCATGCCTTTGCATCAGCTTTGCATTGCCACCCAATAGCTCTATTTTTCCATAATGAGCCACCATTCCTTGGGCTGATACTTGTTCAATATTTTCCAAGCTTAAAGCATCTATCTCTTTAGCTGTTGCTTCTAAATACTTTTTAATAGATTGACTAACAGGATGTGTTGAACCAGAGAGTAAAGCATAGAGAAGTGCCAAATGCTCTTCATTTAAAACTTTTGATTGGTGCTTCACTGTTAATTTTCCTTTGGTAATGGTTCCTGTTTTATCAAGCACTACGGTGGTGGCTTTTGCAAATGTTTCAATGAATTTTGCCTCCTTAAACAACAAACCCTTTTGCGTTGCCCAAGAGATTCCCACCAAAGAGGCAATGGGTGTTGCTAAAGCTAAAGCACAAGGACAAGCAATAACAATGACTGAAATGGTAATAATAAGTGACTTTTCAAAATCACCAGAGTAAAAGTACCAGCCAACAAAAGAGAGCATCGCTAAAATAATAATGCTTAAAGAGAAGTGTTGAGAGAGTCGGTTGGTGGTCTCTTCAATTTTAGGCTTTGAGGCTAATGCATCTTCTAGTAGGTTCATCATCGTACTAAGGCTTGAGTTCGCGTAATTTTTTGTTGCTTCATATCGCATCACATTACCTGTGTTAATGGTTCCTGAAAATATATTTTCACCTTTTTGTTTCTCCACAGGCAGAGATTCACCACTTAAAGAGCTTTCATCAAAGGTGGCAAGTTTAACAATAGATACACCATCAACAGATGCTTTTTCTCCATTTTTAACCTCAATAATATCCCCCACTTTAACCTCATCTAACGTCACTACTTTTTTAACACCATTTTCTATGATGGTGGCTTCTAAAGGAATTTGTGATTTCATTCTGTCCATGCTGTCCATAGCAGACTTTTTACCCAAAACCTCTAAGTATTTTCCCACTAACACAAAGAGTATTATCATCGCTACTGAATCAAAATAGCTCTGTCCCTTAGCCCCAAACAAAATGCTTATGGAATAAAAATAGGTAATCGTTGCCCCACCTGAAACCAGTAAATCCATATTGATGATTTTGTTTTTTAAACCATAGTATGCCCCTTTAAAAAAAATCCAACCAGAGTAAAAAAGTACCATGGTAGAGAAGAGAAATTCTACTAAGTGAATCATATGTAAAACTTCTCTATCCATTCCTAAAAAATACCCTGCATATTTGGCAACGTCAATCATCATGATATTTAAAACACCAAAAATGGCTACTCCCATACGACTAATGTAGTTACGTTTGGCATCAATTGATTGTTGTGAAACTTCATTAAAATCATAAGGGTAGGCATTATAACCGACCAAACGAATTTTTTCTATCAAGGTGGAGAGCTTCACTGTATCTTCATCCCAAACCAATTTTGCTTTATTGTTTGAGAAGTTAATGCTCACTTCAAGCACCCCTTCTGTTTCATTGAGTATCTTCTCATTGAGCCAAACACATGCAGCACAATGAATCCCTTCTATGACTAAATCTACTCTTGAAAATCCATCAGCATCTGTTTTAATATAGCGTTGTTTAAAACTCTCTAAATCAAAACTACTGCTATCCTTATCATTCTCTAAAGGTGGGGCAATGGTATTATTACGCATCTTGTCATAAAAGGCATCTAATCCATCATCTTTTAAAAGATGATAAACTCCTTGACACCCCTTACAACAGAAATAGAGATTATCTTTCTCTTCTATCATCACAGTGCTATCAAATACCAATTGACAATGGGAACATTTTACATCAGACACAGCAAACCTTTTTAAGACTATAATTATTATAAACTATAATTATTATAACTTTAAAATATAATAATTATAATTTAAAGATATAAGTACAATTATAGCTTAGTTGTATTATAATCTAATGATGATAACACAGAAAAGGAAAAATATGGAACATCAAACAACAACTGATGAAGAGATTCAATCTTCTACTACCAATAAACCCAAAAAAAGCAAAGCAAAAGAGATAAAAACACCTTTTAGACTAAAACGTTATTATGTTTTTGCCCTTATTACTATCTTTACTTTGGTTTTACCATTTATTACCATTAGTGGAAATCAAATCTTCTTACTTTCATTTGACCATCAACAGCTACACCTTATGGGAACAGTATTTGACATGCAAGAACTTTACATGATGCCATTTTTACTCATGCTCTTGTTTCTTGGTATTTTTGCAGCTACAGCACTGGGTGGACGTGTCTTTTGTGGGTGGGGTTGTCCTCAAACCATCTTTAGGGTTATCTATCGTGATTACATTGAGACCAAACTCTTAGGAATGCGTAAAAGAATCTCCAACAAACAAAAAGAACCTGACTACAAAAAACATGCCGTTAAACGTATGATTGCCATTGGAATTTGGACACTACTTTCATTTATTGCAGCAGCTAACTTCATTTGGTTCTTTATTCCACCTGCTGATTTCTTTACTTACATTCAGCACCCAATGGAACACACGGTTATGATGGGAATGCTTTTAGGTATTGTTGCTTTTCTTGTTTATGATGTTATTTTTCTTAAAGAAGATTGGTGTATCTATATCTGTCCTTACTCAAGAGTTCAATCAGTTCTCTATGATGAAAATACCTTACAAGCCATTTATAACCCAGGTCGTGGTGGGAAAATCTACGATGAGAACAAAGAGAAACAAGTCTTTAAACAAAAAGATTTACCAGAGGAGAGCAATGAGTGTACTACCTGTGAAAAATGTGTTACGGTTTGTCCTACACACATTGACATTAGAAAAGGGACACAACTAGAGTGTATCAACTGTTTAGAGTGTGTTGATGCCTGTACTACCGTCATGGGGAAATTAGGAAAAGAGTCATTGGTTCAATGGTCAAGTAATAGCGAAATTCTTGAGGGTAAAAAAACCAAGTTTTTACGTCCTATTACCTATATGTACGCAGGTGTTTTAACCATTGTAATGATTGCTATGATTATGATGGGTGGGACAAAAGAGTACATGATTTTAGACATTAACAAAGGGCAAAGACTCTACAAAATAGAAGGCAAAACCGTTTCAAATGACTACCTTATGTTATTTAAAAATACTGAGCCCAAAACCCATACTTACAAACTTAAAGTTGTAGGGAAATATGCAGGTAAAATCCAAATTAAACGCTTTAAAGAAGCCACCATTAAAGCAGGGAAAGAGAGTAAAGAGGTGTTAATTTTATCTACTACAGAGAACCTTAGTACCCAAAAAAGTGCTGATTCAATCCTATTGGTCAAATTACGAGCCTACTCAACCAGCGAGCCTGAACGTGTTTTTGTAAACAAAGAGCTTTCTTTTGTTTATCCTAGCACAGAAAGAGTTAAATAATACTCTTTACAAATAATTAATTTTTAGATATAATATTTTATGAAAAGTTTAATATTATATCTACTCCTCTTTACTGGCTTCACAATGGCTAGCAATATGTTTACCATCAAAGATAAAGATGGAAGAGTTGTTAAAGACAAAAAAATTACACACAACGTTTATTACGATAAATTTATTGCTGAACAAAAAGCACTTTTAGAAGAGATAGAACGCACCAAACTCTTATCTGAACAGAAGAAGCTTTTAGGCGCAATAGACACCATATCTAATAAACGTGAAAATCTTGCACAATCAGCAATTGCCTACAACAAAGCCAACATACTCAAAAATGCAAAAAAACATTTGGGTGAAAATTATGTTTGGGGTGGCACAACACCAGGTGCTTTTGATTGCTCTGGCTATATGCAGTACATTTACAAAAAAGAGGGTGTAAGCATTCCAAGAACTGCTTATCAGCAATCAAAAGTCGGCAAGGAAGTAAGTAGATTTGCTCTAAAAAAAGGAGATTTGCTCTTCTTTTTAACGGACAAATCACGGGGCATTCCCATCACCCATGTGGGTATGTATATTGGAGAGGGAAAGTTCATTCATGCTGCTTCAAAAAGACAAGGTATTATTATCAGCTCTCTTGAAAAGAGTCGATACAGTAAGCTTTTTGTGAAAGCAACACGTATTATCAAATAGCTTATTTAATAGAAGTTATTTTAAATCCATCTGCTATCTTTTTTAAAGTCATAGTCCCTCTACTCTCACCCGAGAGTTTTTTCCCTTTGGTGTTTTTTATTGTCCAATTCGTTAATGTTTTTACAAGCAGATACTCTTGATTGTTTTTACTATATTGCTTAACAATCTCAAAATCAACCATCTTAAATTCTCTATGTTGCCACTTCTTATTGTATTTTTCTTGACTGCTAGCAATTCTTTTATGCGTAGGATTTTTAAATTGAAAATATCGCTTAACAGAACCATCATAATATGCTAAAGTCTGAGTTGAAGATTTATGAGAAATAGCATCAATATAGGCATCTAAAAAGTTTTTAACAAGAAGTCTCGTATTTACTTCTTTTTTTACTTTTTCTATTTTTAATTCCTCTTTTGTTATTTCTTCTTTTGGCACTTTTATTTTTTTTGCTACTTCTACTTTTTTTACTTCTTCTATTTCTTTAGGTATTGATGTAATATTTTCTTCAAGCACTGTATTATTCTCTTCAATCACTACTGTTGATTCAATCACAGGTACATTAATGGGTACAGGCTTCGCTATATTTTGTGTAACAACAGGTTTTTCTTTTACTACAGATATTTGTTGTACTATTGGCTCTTCTTTTAAAGGTTTTATCTTTTTTTCTTGAAGATGCTTCTTTAATACAACTTCTTTAGGTTTTACAAACTCATTTTCGATG
>JALSQB010000182.1 GCA_026985655.1 Campylobacteraceae bacterium
CCAGACAGAAAAGCAGGACGAAAAGGTGAATTAAAAGCACCAGAAGTTAAAATATTGGCAGAGGAGCATGGTTTACAAATTTTACAACCTGAAAAACTTTCAGATGAGGGTGTTTTTGAAGCCATTGTTGAAGCAAATCCCGATTTTATAGTAGTGGCTGCTTTTGGGCAACTTTTACCTAAAAAGATTTTAGATATTGCTCCTTGTATTAATCTTCATGCCTCTTTACTCCCACAATATCGTGGGGCAAGTCCTGTTCAACAATCACTACTCAATGGCGATGACTTTACAGGTATTACGGCGATGCTTATGGAAGAGGGTTTGGATTCGGGTCCTATTTTAGGGTATCGTTATTTTAAGATTCCACCAACGATGTTACTCCCTGAATTGATGCGTAGATTAAGTGATGATGCTTGTGCTTTGACACTAGATATTATTCATCATTTTGAAACATTAGCCCCAATAGAACAGAACCAAGCCTTAGCGACACATTGTAAAAAGATTAAAAAAGCTGATGGTTTGGTAGATTTTTCTAATGCCTCTAAATTTTATGATAAATATCGTGCTTTTGAGGGCTGGCCTGGAATTTTTGTTGAGGGTGGCATGAAAATTAAAGAGGTCTCTTTGCTTGAAACAGAGACTCAAAACAGTATGGGCGAAATTTTAGAACTAAAAGAAGCGTCAATTGTGGTGGCTTGTGCAAAAGGTTCGTTAGAGATAGGTCTGCTTCAACCTGCTTCTAAAAAAGCTGTGAGTGCCAAGGCGTATTGTGTAGGAAGAGGGTTAAAAGTTGGAAGTTCTTTACTTTGATACTTTAGAATCTACCCAAACGTATCTGTTAGAGGCATTACAAAGTAACAAAGTAGTTGCACCTATTTGTGTTGTGGCAAAAGAACAAACAGCAGGCATTGGTTCGCGTGATAACCATTGGGAGGGAGGAGAGGGAAATCTTTTTTTCTCTTTAGCTGTCAATATGGAAGATTTACCGAATGATTTACCCTTAAGTTCAGCCTCTATCTATTTCTCCTATATCATGCGAGAAATTTTAGTGCAATATGATGAAGAAGTTTGGCTTAAATGGCCGAATGATTTATATAAAGAGTTAGATAAAATTGGAGGAACAATCACAAAAAAAGTTGATAATATTCTTATCTGTGGTATGGGAATAAATTTACAAAAAAAATCAAATGGCTTCAAAGCACTAAATCTTAATGTTGAGCCAATATTTTTGCTCAAAGAGTATCTTTTGGCTTTGGAGAAATACCCCTCTTGGAAGCAGGTTTTTAGTCAGTATAGGATAGAATTCAAAAGAAGTAGAAACTTTTCAACGCATATTGATGGTGAGTTGAAATCCCTTAAAAAAGCGATTCTGTCGGAAGATGGATCGCTATTAATAGACAATAAGAGAGTATATAATATAAGATGAGCGAAGTAATTACAATAGCAAACCAAAAAGGTGGAGTAGGCAAGACAACAACAGCTGTTAATCTTGCTGCTGCATTGGCAAAGAGTGGCAAAAAAGTTCTTCTTATTGATGCTGACCCACAGACCAATGCGACAACCAGTTTAGGCTTTAATCGTAATGATTATGAATACAATATTTATCATGTACTCATTGGCATAAAAAAAATGTCAGAAGTAATTTTAAGTTCAAAATTCAAAAACCTTGATTTAGTTCCAGCTAACATTGGTTTGGTAGGGGTTGAAAAAGAGTTTTATGACCCTAAGAAGAAAAATCGTGAGTTACTCTTAAAAAATGCAATTAAACCTATTAAAAAGAAGTATCATTATATTATTATTGATTCTCCTCCTGCCTTAGGACCTATTACTATTAACTCTTTGGGGGCTGCTGATTCGGTTATCATTCCTATTCAATGTGAATTTTTTGCATTGGAGGGTTTGGCTCAGTTGTTAAATACGATTAATTTACTTAAAAGGTCTATCAATCCTAAGTTAAGCATTAAAGGTTTTTTACCGACAATGTACTCTAGTCAAAATAATCTTTCAAAACAAGTTTTAGAAGATTTATCACATCATTTTAAAGAGAAACTTTTTTTGACGAAGAAAAAAGATGTCTTAATTGTTCCTAGAAATATTAAAATTGCAGAGAGTCCAAGCTATGGTAAACCTGTGACGGAGTATGCTAAAAAGTCTAAAGGGGCATCGGCTTATTTTGAACTGGCTAAAAGTATTATAAAAAAAACCACAGAAAGTAAAAAATTAGAGAAAGAAAAGGTTTTATAAAATGGCATTAGGAAGAGGACTTGGCTCAATATTAGATGAAGTTGGAAAAGCTTATGACAATGAGATGGGAAGTAGTGCTTATGAGGGGGAGATGGTACGTGAAATAGAAGTTAGCCAAATTTCTCCTAATCCTTATCAGCCAAGAAAAACATTTGATAGCGTTGCATTACAAGAACTTTCTGATTCGATTCTTAGTCATGGACTTTTACAACCGATTGTTGTCATTGAAAAAGATGATGGCTATCTATTAGTAGCAGGTGAGCGAAGACTTAGAGCCCATAAATTGGCTAATCTTGAAACAATTAAATGTGTGATTGCCGATGTTGATATAGATGATGTTAAGCTAAGAGAGTTGGCTTTAATTGAAAATATTCAACGCGAAAATCTTAATGCCATGGAGTTAGCACACTCATATGATGAATTAATTAAAGTTTATAATATTACCCATGATGAACTCTCTACCATTGTTTATAAAAGCCGTTCTCAAATTACCAATACTTTACGTCTGTTAGCACTCTCTTCATATGTTCAAGGTAAACTAACCGTAGGTGCAATTTCACAAGGTCATGCCAAAATTTTAGTAGGTTTTAACGAAAAAGAGCAAAAAGTTTTAGTCGATACAATTATTGGTCAAAAACTTTCTGTACGAGAGAGTGAACTTTTAGCTAAAAAGAAAAAAGCCAATGAGGAAGAGACGATAGCTCCTCCAGAAAAAATAGAAAGTTTTGTTAATAGTTATGAATCAAAAATTAAAGCAAGACTCCCTTTTGCTTATAAGCTAAAAAACAATGCCTTAGAGATAAATTTCAAAGACAGCCAAGAGCTTGAAAAATTTCTCAATATGTTACCAAAATAGACAGAAAAACACTTTAAACGCTAAAGCCTTTTAAATCCCTCCTATATAACAAAATATTAATCAAATCATTACTCTAAGAAAGATATAATACGCAAAATTTTTTGGAGGAGTTTGAATGCTTGACTTGAATCCCGGTTTGATGTTATTTGTTCTAGTTGTTTTCTTCTCTCTAATGTATCTTTTAAATACAATGCTGTTTCAGCCTCTCTTGAAGTTTATGGACGACAGAGATGCAAGCATAGCAAAAGATTTAAAAAATGCAGAAGAGATGGCAGGTAATAGCTCAGAACTAAATGCAAAAGCCGACACCCTTTTAGCCGAAGCAAAAGCTGAAGCTAATACAATCAGAGAAAAAGCTACTACTGAAGCGAAAGCTTTAGCCCAGAGCAAAATAGAAAGTAAAGTTAAAGAACTTGAAGAAAATTCAATAGCCTTTAAAGCAGAGTTAGATGCTGAACAAAAAGTATTAAAAGATACTTTAACAGCTCAACTTCCAGCACTTAAAGAGACTTTACAATCTAAATTTAGTAGCTTATAGGAGAGATGATGAAAATTAAAATTATAGCGTTACTCGCAACTGTTTTGTTTGTTCCATCATTGGTATTAGGTGCAGAACATCACGAAGTAAGTCTGTTTAGCTCAGATTTCTTTTATAGAGTCTTAAACTTTTCTGTGTTTATTGGTCTTGTTTACTATTTTGCTGTCAATCCTATTAAAGCGTTTTTTGTAGGAAGAACAGAGGGAATTGCTAATCAGTTAGACGAGATTGAAGCAAAATTGCAAGCGTCTAAAAATGAACGTTTAGCAGCAGAAGAAAATCTTCTTAAGGCTGAAGCAAAAGCAAAAGAAATTGTATCTAATGCAGGTGATGAAGCTAAAATATTATCGGATAATATTGATGCTAAAAATGCTACGGCATTGGAAAATTTAGAAAAACAAGCCATTGAAAAACAAGAGCTAAGTTCTAAAAAAGCAACACAAGCAACAATTGATAGTTTACTTAACGATGGTTTTGACAATTCAGACATTGCTGTTGATGAAGCAAAAGTTGTTTCACTTATCTCAAATAAGGTAGCATAATGGAAGAGTTAATTGCAAAACGATATGTCAATGCATTGGTTGATTCTACTTCAGCAGAAGAGAGAACTGACTTTTCTAAGATACTTCTTGGAATGGCAGAATCTTTTGAAGATGAAAAAGTAGTTGAGAACCTAAGTTCTCCTTTGGTTTCTAATGAACAAAAAACTTCTTTGGTTCTTGATGCTTTAGGTGAGAAAGTCGATGCTAAGTTATTGAACTTTATTAAAATTATTGGTGAAAATGGTCGTTTAGACCTTTTACCAACAATTGCTAAAGTTTTAAAACAAACTATTCAAAATGAAACCAGTCAGTACGAAGGTGTAATTACCAGTAGTACAGAACTTAATGCAGATGAGCTTAAATCATTACAAGCATCATTAAGTAAATATACAGATGGTGCAAGTATTGATTTGACACAAAAAATTTCTGATATAGAAGGCATTAAAGTTTCAGTTGATAATTTGGGTATTGAGGTGAACTTCTCTAAGCAGAGAGTTAAAGAACAGTTAATTGATTTCATTACGAAATCACTATAAACAAGTAACAAACGAAAGGAGTTGCAGTGGCAAACAAATTACAAGCAGATGAAATCTCTTCAATAATCAAAGAGAGAATTGCGAATTTCGAGATTGATGTAGATATCAATGAAGTTGGTAAAGTAGTAGGTGTTGCAGATGGGATTACATCTGTATATGGTCTTAACAACGTTATGGCAGGTGAAATCGTAGAATTTGAAACAGGTGTTTCAGGAATGGTTCTTAACCTAGAAGAGGCGAGTGTTGGTATCGTTGTTTTAGGTTCTATGGCGGGTATCGTTGAAGGTATGAGCGTTAAAAGAACAGGTGAACTTCTTAAAATGCCAGTTGGTGATGCGATGGTTGGTCGTGTTGTTAATCCACTTGGAGAGCCAGTTGATGGTAAAGGTCCAATTGAGACAACAGAATCAAGACTTATTGAAGACAAAGCTCCTGGAATTATGGCTAGAAAATCAGTTCATGAGCCACTTCAAACAGGTATTAAAGCGATTGATGCATTGGTACCAGTTGGACGTGGGCAAAGAGAGCTTATCATTGGTGATAGACAAACAGGTAAAACTACTTTAGCGATTGATACTATCATCAATCAAAAAGGTCAAGATGTAACTTGTGTTTATGTAGCCATCGGTCAAAAACAATCAACAGTTGCTTCATTGGTTAAAAAGCTTGAAGAAGCTGGTGCGATGGAATACACAATTATTGTTAATGCATCTGCATCTGATTCGGCAGCATTCCAATTCTTAGCACCTTATGCAGGGGTTACTTTAGCTGAGTATTACATGAACTCTAGCAGACATGCAGTTATTTTCTATGATGATTTAACCAAACATGCTGTTGCTTACCGTGAGATGTCACTTATTTTAAGACGTCCTCCAGGTCGAGAGGCATACCCAGGGGATGTTTTCTATCTTCACTCAAGATTGCTTGAAAGAGCTGCAAAGTTAAGTGATGCAAATGGTGCAGGTTCTATTACTGCGTTCCCAATTATTGAAACTCAAGCAGGTGATGTTGCTGCGTACATTCCAACCAACGTAATTTCAATTACTGATGGACAAATTTTCTTAGAAACTGACCTCTTTAACTCAGGTGTAAGACCTGCGATTAATGTTGGACTTTCAGTATCACGTGTTGGTGGTGCTGCACAGATTAAAGCCACTAAACAAGTAGCAGGTACACTTAGACTTGACCTTGCTTCTTACCGTGAGCTTCAAGCATTTGCACAGTTTGCTTCTGACCTTGATGAACACAGTAGAGCACAACTTGAGCGTGGTGGAAGAATGGTCGAAGTTCTTAAACAAGGACCATACGCACCTGTTGCCATTGAGAAACAAGTTATTATGATTTTTGCTGGGGTTAAAGGTTACCTTGATGATATTGAAGTATCTGCTGTAACTAAATTTGAAGCTGAACTTTATCCATTTATGGATGCTAAGTATGCTTCAGTTGTAGATAGCATTAGAGAGAACAAAAAAATCACTGATGAAAATGAAGCTGATTTGAAAAAAGCGATTGAAGATTTCAAAGAATCTTTTTCAGCTTAATAAGGTTCAATTATGGCTAACTTAAAAGAGATTAAGCGTAAAATTTCGAGTGTCAAAGGTACTCAAAAGACCACGCGTGCGATGAAACTTGTTTCATCGGCTAAACTTAAACGTGCAGAAGAGATTGCTTCGCGTTCTAAAGTTTATGCTTCTAAGCTAACAGAATTGTTAAGTGAAATCGCACAAAAGATGCAACAAGGCAATGAAGATGGGATTGATAATGTTTTCATGAAAGAGAACAAAAATCCTAAGAGAGTTGATATTGTATTTGTAACATCGGACAAAGGTCTTTGTGGTGGTTTCAACCATCAAACGATTAAACAAGCGAATAAAATCATGCAAGAGTACAACGATGCAGGTGTTGAAGTTCGTCTAAGTGGTGTAGGAAAAAAAGGGATTGCCTTTTTTAAATATAACCAAGTAGAGATGTTAAATCAAATTGATGATTTAAGTGGAAAACCTGACTATGCACGTTCAAAAGAGTTAATTGACTCTTTGGTAGAAGATTATGTTCAAGGTGAAACCGATAAGATTATTTTAATCCATAATGGATATGTAAATATGATTATGCAAAAAGTTCATACACAACAACTACTTCCTGTAGATGTAAGTGAATTAGGTCTAACTGATAGTGTAGCAATGTCTGAAATGGAAGTTGAACCAGATGATGATGACACATTGTTAAATGCATTGGTAGAGAAATATGTAGAATACACAATGTTCTATGCACTTCTTGATTCCTTAGCAGCTGAACATTCAGCACGAATGCAAGCAATGGACGCAGCAACCAACAATGCAGGTGACATGGTTAAGAAACTGAGTGTTAAATATAACAAAGCAAGACAAGAAGCGATTACGACTGAACTCATTGAGATTATCAGTGGTATGGAATCGTTGAAATAATAAGGAGAATAGATTATGACAGGTAAAGTAGTACAAGTACTAGGTCCCGTTGTTGATGTTGATTTTACGGATTATCTTCCAGCAATTAACGAAGCATTAGAGACAACAATTGGTGAGCAAAGATTGGTTTTAGAAGTGGCTGCACAACTTGGTGACAGACGTGTTAGAACCATTGCTATGGATATGAGTGAAGGTTTGGTACGTGGTCAAGAAGTTAAAGCAACAGGTGACTCTATTAAAGTACCAGTTGGTGAAGAGGTTCTAGGTAGAATCTTTAACGTTGTAGGTGATACGGTTGATGATGCAGGTGAGTTTACTTGTAAAGAGTACCGTTCAATCCACAGAGACCCACCACCATTTGAAGAGCAAAGTACAGCAACTGAAGTATTTGAAACAGGTATTAAAGTAGTTGACCTTCTTGCTCCATACAACAAAGGTGGAAAAGTAGGACTCTTTGGTGGTGCTGGTGTTGGTAAAACCGTTATTATTATGGAACTTATTAACAACGTTGCGTTAAAACACTCTGGTTACTCTGTATTTGCAGGGGTTGGTGAGAGAACACGTGAAGGAAATGACCTCTACTTTGAAATGGAAGAGTCGAACGTCTTGGACAAAGTTGCACTGTGCTACGGTCAAATGAGTGAACCTCCAGGAGCAAGAAACAGAATCGCATTGACAGGTCTTACAATGGCTGAATACTTTAGAGATGAAATGGGACTTGACGTTCTTATGTTTATTGATAACATCTTTAGATTTGCACAATCAGGTTCTGAAATGTCAGCACTTCTTGGTCGTATTCCATCAGCTGTTGGTTACCAACCAACTCTTGCATCTGAAATGGGTAAACTCCAAGAGAGAATTAC
>JALSQB010000183.1 GCA_026985655.1 Campylobacteraceae bacterium
GTAAAATTTACCGATCTCCCAACTCCTCAGTATTTTGGGGAGTTGATTTTATGTATTTTTAACTGTCTGTTATTTGAGAAACTATCTCCAAAGCTCTCTCTTTAGCCTTTTCAACATCTTCATCTAAAACCAAACTAACAGCCATACGACGACCCACATGGCTTTGAGGTTTTCCAAAGACGCGTACATAAGAGTTACTTGTAAATGCATCATCTGGAATTTCAAGGCTTGGGTTTTCACTCTCATTTTTGGCTTTGTACGCTCCACAAGCACCAGCTCCGTAAGTGGTGTAGTTAAGAGGAAGACCTAAAACAGCTCGAACATGCAGGGCAAATTGACTTTGGCTTTGGGTCATAAGCGTTACCATGCCTGTGTCGTGTGGGCGTGGGCTAAGTTCAGAGAAGTAAACCTCTTCATCTTTGACAAAGAACTCTACACCGAAAATTCCTCGTCCACCTAGACCATCGGTAACGGCTTTGGCAATATCTTTGGCTTTTTGTAGGGCTTTTTCACTTATGTTCATCGGTTGCCAAGATAAAATGAAGTCACCATCTTTTTGTACGTGACCAATGGCATCACAAAAAGTTGTGCCTGTCTCATTTCTAACGGTGAGTAGGGTAATCTCATAGTCAAACGGCACAAACTCTTCAACGATTAATTCACTTGCATCTCCTCGTGCCTCTTTGGCAATCTCCCAAGATTTTTCAATATCAGAAGCACTCTTAGCAATACTTTGTCCATGTCCTGAAGAACTCATAACAGGTTTAATGACACATGGAAATTTAATCTGTTCTGAGGCTACTTTTAGCTCTTCTAAGGTTTTAACAAATTGGTAATTTGAAGTTTTAAGCCCCAACTCTTCGGCAGCAAAAACACGAATGTTTTTACGGTTCATAGTTTTGTTTACAGCTTCAGCATTAGGAATGACATGAAAACCTTTTTTTTCTGCTTCAAAAAGAGCTGAGATAGAAATGGCTTCAACTTCAGGTAAAATGTAAGTAGGATTCTCTTTTTCAATCACCTCTAAAACAGCTGATTCATCTTGCATATCAATGACATAAGCACGGTTAGCAACCAAGTGAGCAGGAGCATTTTCATACTTATCAACAGCAACAACTTCAACGCCCAAACGTTGTGCCTCAATGGCGACCTCTTTGCCAAGCTCTCCAGAGCCTAGAAGCATGATTTTAATAGCATCTTTTTGTAGTGGGGTAGTAAATGTCATCAGACGAATCCTTAGGTAAAAATATTGTGCGTATTTTATCTAATTATATTTATAATTCCGTAATCTCTTTTTTTAATAACATATAGGGTTATGCACAAGCACTATTTAACAAATTCTCAACCAGCTTCATAAAAAACTCATAAAACTATTGTAAAATCTATTATGAAAATATTAATTATAGATGACAACCAAGAGATTTTATTTGGTTTAGAAAAGCTTTTAAAGCAAGATGCGTTTCATACCTATACGGCAGATACCTTAGAAAAAGCAAAAGAGGCTTTGGAAGCGTTAGAGTATGACTTAATCATTTTAGATTGGATGTTGCCAGATGGTTCAGGTGTGGAGTTTTTAGCCCAAATTCGAAAAGAGTATTATAACACTTCGGTATTACTACTCTCTTCTAAATCAGAAATCACAGACAAAGTAGAAGCCCTTGATGCAGGAGCAGATGATTATCTCTGTAAACCTTTTTCTAACATTGAACTTTTAGCAAGGGTTCGTGCTTTACTTCGGCGTGAGGGAAGTTACAAAAAATCGAGCATAGAGATTGAGGGATTAAAAGTAGATTTAAGTACCCATGAA
>JALSQB010000184.1 GCA_026985655.1 Campylobacteraceae bacterium
TCATTGATGAAAAGCTTGAAAAAGTGGTTGATGATGAAGATACAACAAGATATATCCTTTAAGGATATATCTTTATTTTTTTAATATTTTTACTTTTTTAACGCTTCTAATTCATTATGAATTTGTTCGATGTTTCTTCTGTCCATTTCAAGCTTTTTTTGTGCTAATATAAAGTGCTTTTTAGCGTAATAGCTAGTGATAACAAACAAAATAATAGATATGGCTGAAGCGAACATAGAGCTTAACTGAATGTAGTTCATAGGTATGCTTTTTAGCGATAATAGGCTGAGAATATTTTGAATGAGTATGGGTTGAAGTGCTGAAACTAGAAACAGTGTTGCTGTTACAATAAAAAGTATGAAGAAAAAAGTTCTAAAGTACATAATCTATCCTAAAGTTTAATAATTCTTGGGGATTATAACATAAATAAACAAATAACTCTACATTAGGGAAAGAAATGAAAGTAATCATTGATTTAATAGAAGATATTCGAGAGAGTATTAACAATAATGAACGTTATAGCATCACCGCGATGTTACTCAAAGAAGATATTAATAATCCTAAAAATCTCATTTATGCAGGGGAAGCTTCAGTCTCTTCTTTTTATGTCGATGAGATTTCAAAAGAGTTAATTTTTACAGTAGATACAAAAAAGAAAGCCTTAGAGATTGGTGAACTTGTAAAACATTTACTCATAATGGAGATGGAGAAGATGATGTATGAAGTGAAACTCTCTGTTAGTGATTCACACGCTCCAAAAGCGTTAGTAGGGTTTGGTTTTAATGCTACTGATGCGAAATATGCTCTATTCATTATGGCATAATCACGCTTTGGGTAAAATACCAAAATTTTAAAAAAAGGTTTAGTATGTCAGTTAAATGTGCATTTTTGTTTGCAGGTCAAGGTTCTCAAAAAGTGGGAATGGGAAAAGATTTTTTTGAAAATTCAGAAGTTGCTAAAAAGATGGTCGCTGATGCCAGTGAGCGTACAGGCATAGATTTTGAAAATCTTCTCTTTGAAGAGAATGATAAACTAAGTCAAACAGAGTTTACTCAACCTGCTATTTTGTTGGTGGCTACCATTGCCCATAAACTGTTTACTGATGCTATGGATATTAAACCAACACTTACAATGGGTCACTCTTTAGGTGAGTTTTCTGCTTTAGTGGCAAGTGGTGCTTTAGATGCTACGGACGCTGTTGAATTGGTCAATTTACGTGGAAAACTTATGGCTGAAGCGTGTTCTAAACAAGAGGTAGGCATGATGGTCTCTTTAGGTCTTTCAGATGAAGTAGTAGAGAATATCTGTGAAGAGCAACGAGAAGCAGGGCTTAAAGTATGGGCAGTTAATTACAATGCCGATGGTCAAATAGTCATCGCAGGAATTAAAAAAGATTTAGAAGTTTTAGCCCCTATCTTAAAAGAGGCAAAAGCCAAAAGAGCGATGTTGCTTGATATGTCAGTCGCTTCTCATTGCCCACTTTTAGAAGAAGCCGTTGCCCCACTTTCAGAAAAACTCAATGAGATGATAAAAGATGAATTTATTGCCCCTGTTATCTCCAATGTTACAGCCAAAGCTTATGGTTCAAAAGCAGAAGCCTTAGATTTATTACCTCAACAACTTGTGTTGCCTGTTAAATATAAACAATCAATGCTTAACATAGATGATGAAGTAGATTGTTACATTGAATTTGGTCATGGTGCAGTACTCAAAGGCTTAAACAGAAAAGCAACTAAAAAGCCTCACTTTAATGTCTCAGATATGGCTTCATTGGAAGCTACTATTGAGGCAATTAAAGCTTTATAAA
>JALSQB010000185.1 GCA_026985655.1 Campylobacteraceae bacterium
AAATTTCTCTTCGGACAAAATACGCCGAAAAAAGATTATACAATTTGAACATTAAAATCAAGGAGCAGATAATGAGAGAAATATCATTTATAAACGGACAAAAAATGCAAACTAAGAACAATATAATAAATAAAGAGAAAGAAAATGGACAAGTTAAAAGTTATTGCGTCAAAGAGGAATTGGATAGACTCTAGGAGCGTTGATACATTAGAGAAGATAACACACTTTAGAGGTGTGAAGCGTGTGGTTGGATTACCTGACTTAAGTGTAGGGTGTGTACCAAATGGAATGGCTGTGTTGGTAGAAGATAGAATCTATCCTCATCTTATAGGTGGAGATATTGGTTGTGGTATGAGCCTTTTTCAAAGTGAGATTAAAAAGAGTAAACTCAAAGTTGATAAATTTGAAAAAAAACTTAGAAAAATAGACTCCTTAGATGAAGTTAGTTTAGAAGAACCAACTTCTATGGGCTATAATTTGGGAAGCATAGGTAAAGGTAACCATTTTGCTGAATTACATCTAATCAATGAGGTTAAGGATATGGCATTATTTAAGGCGTATGGATTAGATGAAAATGCTCTTTACACTTTAGTTCATAGTGGTTCACGAGGGTTTGGACAGATAGTTTTTGATACTGTTTCTGGACAATATGACCCAACAGAGGGATTAGCATTAGAGACTAAAGAGGCTCAAACTTATTTGGAAAAGCATTTTAAAGCGTTGAGTTATGCACAACAAAGTAGAAAAGAGATAGCTCAAAAACTGCTCAAAGTCATTGGACTAGGAGATGGGTTTAAACAAGTAAGCGATACAGCACACAATAGCATTAGCCAAACTGTTGATGGGTACTTACACCGAAAAGGAGCAACCCCTACAGATAAGGGGCTAGTAATTATTGCAGGGAGTCGTGGCAGTTTAAGTTATTTGGTTTTACCCACTAATAAAACAGAATTTTCAAACTATTCATTGGCTCATGGAGCAGGGAGAAAGTGGGAACGAAGTTCAGCTGAGGAGAAGTTACGCAATAAATATAGTAAGAGTGATTTAGAACGTACTGCCATAGGTTCACGTGTACTCTGTAAAGATAAAAAACTTATGTATGAAGAGGCCCCACAAACCTACAAAAACATTGACATTATCATAGATGATTTGGTTCAAGCTGGATTAGCAACAGTCGTAGCAACTTTTCGTCCTATTTTAACCTATAAGGAGTAAATAATGTTCATACATATAAGTTCAGGAAATGGTGTAGATGAAGTTTGCCGAGCCATTTGGCACTTTAAAGCTTGGCTAGATAAAGGGTATGATTTTGAAATCATAGAGGAGCAAAGAGCCAACTGTAAAAACGGCATCAAGTCATTACTTATTGAAAGTAGTGACAAAAAACTTCAGGCATTAGAGGGGACAATATTGTGGAAATCACAAAGCCCTTTTAGGGCAAAACATAAACGTAAAAATTGGTATTTTTCTTTACGATGTTACAACTCAAATAACATACATAAGCTAGACCCAAAAAAAGTTGTTTACCAAAGTATGAAAAGCCCTAAAAAGGGTGGACAACATGTCAATACAACATGTAGTGGTGTACGAGCCATCTATAAACCTTTAGGGCTAGAAGCCATATCTTACGATGAGAGAAGCCAACATCAAAACAAAAAAATAGCTCTTTTTAGACTTATGGAAAAGATAGAAAAATTTCACATTGAGAAGATGAGTAAAGAAGAAAAGCAACGATGGAATGATGGAAAAAGTTTTGAGAGAGGGAATGCTGTTTTGGTTTTT
>JALSQB010000186.1 GCA_026985655.1 Campylobacteraceae bacterium
GATTTTTTTTAAATCCAGAATATTACAATTTGACATATTTGTCACAAAAATTATTTTTTAATGTTAAAATGGTGAAAAAATATAGGAATACTCAATGTCAATAGAAAAAAATAATTTTAATACCTTAGTAAACCAAATAGATACCGTGCATAAAACGCTCCAAGCTAAAAGTGTACAAACTGTTAGTAGGTCGCTTACTTTGCGTAACTGGATTATTGGTTATTATATTGTTGAGTATGAACAAAATGGAGAGGATAGAGCTAAGTATGGGGCTAAAATTATTAATAGTTTATCCATTAATTTAAATCATATAAAAGGAATGTCTGCAACAAATTTAAAACTTTTTAGACAATTTTATATAAGCTATCCACAAATTGGTCAGACAGTGTCTGACCAATTCAAATTAAAAGATTTAACTCATCAAAAAATGGTATCTATTCAAAGTTTAAAAGTTCCATCTAAACAACTTTTAAACGCTTGTTCTTTTAGCCATTTCATAGAGTTTTTAAAGATAGATGACCCTTTGAAAAAGCTATTTTATGAAGTTGAAACGATTAAGGGAAATTGGAGTGTTAGAGAGTTGAAGAGACAGATAAACTCTGCTATTTATGAACGAATTGGATTATCTAAAGATAAAAATGAGATGATTAAATCTATTCAAAACTCTAGTGAAATGCTTTTGGCTGAACAGATTATAAAAGACCCTTATATTTTAGAGTTTACAGGTTTAGAAAGTAAAGTTAACTATAGTGAACATGACCTTGAAGAGGCTCTTTTAAATCATCTTCAAGATTTTTTATTGGAACTTGGAAATGGCTTCTGTTTTGAAGCTAGACAGAAACGGATTTCTATTGAGAATGAGCATGATAGAGTTGATTTGGTCTTTTATCATCGTATCTTAAAGTGCCATATTCTCATAGATTTAAAAATAAGAGAGTTCTCTTATGCTGATGTAGGACAGATGAATTTTTATTTAAATTATTATAAAAATGAGATAAGTCAAACGACAGATAATCCACCTATAGGACTAATTTTATGTGCAAATAAAAATGAAACAAAAGTTGAATATGCCACAGCAGGATTAGACCAACAACTTTTTGTCTCTAAATATAAGATTAATCTACCTTCAGTAGAAGAGATTGAAGCGTTAATTGTTGATGAGATGAACAGTTTAAAAGAGAAAAAATAACTACAAAAAAGGAAAAAATTGAAATTCAGCAACTACATGAACAACTGGCTCTACGGAGAGAACGGTTACTACAAAACATTTAAAGCCATAGGTAAAGAGGGTGATTTCTACACGGCTGTGAGTACTAGCTCTTTTTTTGGGGCGAGTATTGCGAACCATTTTTACAAGCTTATGCAAGAAGAGGCGTTTAAACGAGATGGGTGGCTTATTGAGATTGGGGCACATAAAGGGTATCTGCTTTGTGATATGATTCAATGGCTCTATACACTTGACCCTACATTGGTAAAAACATTAAAATTTGGTATCGTTGAGCGTCAGCCAGAGGTGCAAGAGGAACAGCTTCGCTACATTGAGGAGCGTTTTGGTTCAGACGTAAGCATTACCCATTTTAATGATATTAATGAGGTAGAAGTAGAATATGCTTTTGTGGTTGCAAATGAGATATTTGATGCTTTTCCTTGTGACCTTATTAAAGATGGGGAAGAGGCTTTTGTTACAGATAATGTTGTAGAATGGAAAAAAGCAGATGAGAAGATTTTAGAGTTTGCCTCAAAACATCGACAGGTCAAAGGGGAAGTAGCAGTTGGCTATG
>JALSQB010000187.1 GCA_026985655.1 Campylobacteraceae bacterium
CACCAAAGAGGCGAAGCCTTGAAACAAAAATATATAGAAAAACTAAAACCATCCTATAAAGAATAGCTGAAAGCAAAGTTATTTTTTATAGACATAAGTATATTGTTTGATTTTTTGAGTATTTAAAAGAAATAAATACTCAAATGATTAAATAAAAAGATATAACCACTATTTAAAAAAGGTTATATAGTTTAATCAATGTTCATTAACAACTCATTGTTTTCACAAGTGCTAAAATTAACTTTTAGAGTTTACTTTCTAGGTAAAAAAACTCTACTGGGTTCATAAGGTTTATTGTATTTGCAAATAGAGTAGATTATAGTGGCTAGTTTTTTAGCCACTATAATCAAAGCCTCTTTTTTAGATTTACCAGCTGATACTTTGTCATGAAATAACTTATTAAGTTGCATATTATGTCTAACAGATGCAACAGCAGCCATGAAAAGAGCATGTTTGGCAATAGGGATACCTCTTTTAGCAAGTCGTCCTACTGATAAGCTATTGCCTGATTGATATTGTGTAGGATAAAGACCAAGATAACCTATAAAAGATTTAGAGGATTTAAATCTGCTAATATCGCCACACTCACCAAGTAGTACAGCGATAGTTTTAATAGCAACACCATCAATTGTCTTAAGATTTTCAATAATAGAACAAGGGGAATTATCAATTTGATTAGAGATTAACTCATTAATTTGAGATTCTACTTTAGATTTTTCTTGACTTAAAAGCTCTAATATCGTAATATTGGTTTGGATCATTAAAGCTCTGGCTTCACAGGCACGACCAGTATAAACTGATGATTTGGCAAGTTCTATTAAGAGTTTTGCTTTTTCTTCAGAGAAGTTGTTACCTTTAATATGTCTAAATAACTTAGTCAGCTTCTTTGGCGTAGCCTTTTGCAACTGCGTTGCAGTAGGATAGGCTTTGATGATCTCTAATGCAGTTTTACTAAACAAATTTGGAAAAACTTTAGTAATCTCTGGATTGACAGTCGCCATCACAGTCGAGATTTCTCGCTTGATAGTCTTTATCTTTTTATACAAAGAGCTTTTTAATCTACCCAATACTTTTAGTGAATGATAGTCATCATTGCTAATATGGCTGGATTTATATTTGCCAGTAGATAACAACTCCGCTATCACATAAGCGTCTATTGCATCATTCTTAATTTTTTTCATGGTGCTAAAATCTCTATATTTAGCTGTTTGATAGGAGTTTAGCAAAATAACTTTATAACCACTATCTGTAAAGTGTCCATAAAAATTTTCACTAAAAGCTCCTGTTGATTCTATACCTATGATAAAATCATCACGATTAAGTGATACAGAGGCTAACCTTTTCTCTAACTCTTGTAAACCAAGGATATCTGCATAAATCCAAAATGGTTTAATGGCAAACTCTGCATCATTATCTAAGATGCACACATAATGTTTCTCTTTAGCAACATCAATTCCTACATAAAACATAATAAACCCTTTGAGTGTTAATTTTAAAAATCTCATAGCTTCGTCTTATAAAAGGTAGAAATTGTTAGTCTCTCCCTGGCATCCTATAGATGAGTTAATAAAGCTAACACAAGACGTTTTATGTGTTGGTGCAAAAGCCCATAAAGGATAGAAACATGTTTACCGTTAGCTTTTGTGAAAACTATGAGTCTTTAATGAACTCAACCTTATTTTATCAATTTGGTTGATAAATTTATTATACGAAGGTTATATAGTTTAATCAATGTTCATTAACAACTCATTGTTTTCACAAGTGC
>JALSQB010000188.1 GCA_026985655.1 Campylobacteraceae bacterium
TTCCCTCTAAAATAGCGAGTTTATCAAGTTCATTGGCACAAAGAGCAATGTTGTTGTTAAGCAATAGCATCAGATGTTGTAGTGCAAAATGCTCAATGTCTAGCCCAATATTTTGTGCTTTTTTTTGTAACATCTCAATGCTTTCTCGGATATTTGGCTCAAACAAGCGTAACCAGTTTGCCCCTTTTTTAGGGCTAAAGGAACTTTGTAAACTTTTGGCATTACTTGGCGTGCCTGTATAGTGAAAAAGTAGAAAATTTTCACTATTTTTCCCCACAAGTTCAACTAAAATATCTAACTCTTTTTTAGGAATTTTTTTTTCACGTTTTATAATGAGTAGATTGGTTCCCCCAAACAGAGAGCTTTGAGAGAGATAGGCTTTGGCTTGGTTAAAAGAGTACTCGTCATGATAAAGGCTTAGCATAGAATCCGAAGCATTGGTAATGTTAATGTAATGTTGTAAGTAGTTATTTATTTGGTAGGTATTTTCTCCAAAAAAAAGCATAGCACGTGGAGGTGTTTTGCGTAATAGATTTTCAAATTCTTTTTGATACATGGGAAAATTATAGCATAGGTAACTATTGACCCCCATGAAAGAGTATTGGCAATTTATGAATGATGTAAAAAGTCTATTTTTGAAATTTGAGTAAGCTTAGTTGTAAGCTTATCTTTAATAATACGTCTTCCCAATACAAAATGTTTTTTATAATAAGGACTTTTAACCAATGAGCTAATCATGACACGTTTCCCCCCAGAGCTGGCATGAATGAACTTCCCATTAGAGAGATATATGCCCACATGCGTTACCCGTTTAGGATTTTTTTTGTTTGTTGCAAAGAAGACCATATCTCCACGTTTTAAGTTAGAATAATCAATATAGTCGCCTACTTTAGCTTGTGCGCGAGAGTTTCTAGGAATTTTTATTCCTGCTTGACGAAATACTTTTTGGGTAAAACCAGAACAGTCAAATTTATTAGGACCCGTGGCTCCCCAAACATAAGGCGTTCCTAGTAGTTTTTTAGCTGTTGATTCAACATCATCTCTAATGACCTTTTGAATGTAGCCCTCTTTGAGTGTGAAAAAATTTGTCATGTATCGTTTTGGACTATTTTGAACAGAAGCGTGAAGGGTTGAAAAAAATGCATACTCTTGTTGCGTGAGTTGGGGAGTAGAAGTAAAATTAAAAGAGAGTTTTTTAACATTGTCTTCTAAATGTAGTTTTTTAACACTAATAACTTCAATAAGTACAAGTATCTGCACAGCAATAATAAACAGTAGGATTTTTTTAAATATCGTCATTTTTCTCTATCTTTCTATTTTCATAATATATCATAAAAATTAATGTGGAATAATAGTGGGTAAAAACTTAGTATTAAATTAAAAATAACATTTTTTAGAAAAAATAAAATATTTTAGAGATAAATTTACATAAGATTTAAGAAAAGGAAAAATAAAATGAAGATAAAACCAAGTAGAGAGATTCTACTTGGCAAAGTGAAAAAGAAGACTTATTAAAGTCTTGCTTCATACTTTCTAAGCATATAAAGTTTTTTAAGAATTTTCTTGCGAGTGGCAATTTTTTCTTTTTTCTTTGCTTCAGTTGGTGTTTCGTAATGTTGTCTAGCACGAGCTTCAGTAACGATTAGGTTTCTGTCACATTGTCTTTTGAACTTTCGGTAAGAGTCTTCAAAAGTATCTCTTGAAGATAATTTAATTCCTGGCATGTCAAGCACCCCCTTCCTTATCTGATTTTTCGAT
>JALSQB010000189.1 GCA_026985655.1 Campylobacteraceae bacterium
CTTTCAGGCAGAGAAGATGTAAAGATTGAGTTTACAGGCTTAAGAGCTGGTGAAAAGCTTTATGAGGAGTTACTCATAGATGATGCTGATGTTAAAACGGAGTATGAGTCTATTATGGTGACAAAAAATCCCCCTGTAGATTATGTTATACTTTTAGCACAAATTGAAGCACTTAAGGGTATGAATGTTTTAGAGGGATTAAAGATGATTGTTCCAGAGTTTGACCATAAAATGTAGGGTGTCAATTTATTGCACCCATAGATAAAAGTATGAAAAAAGAGAAAATATGAACATACAAGAGATAGCCCAAAAGGTTTTTGCCATAGAAGCCAATGCCATTGCGAATTTAGCCAATAGCTTAGATGATGATTTTGAAAATGCTGTGAATACTATTTTAAACGCTAAGGGAAAACTCATTATCTCTGGTATGGGAAAGTCAGGGATTATTGGTAAAAAGATAGCCGCCACTATGGCAAGTACAGGAACCCCAAGCTTTTTTCTACACCCTGCTGAAGCCTATCACGGCGATTTGGGTATGATAGAGCCACAAGACATCGTGTTACTGCTCTCAAACTCTGGTGAGACCGATGAAGTTTTAAAACTTATCCCTTTTTTAAAAAATCAGAAAAACATCATCATCTCTATGAGTGGTAATAGCAATTCAACCTTAGCTAAAAACTCGACCTACCATCTAAATATATCGGTCGAACAAGAGGCATGTCCACTGCAACTTGCACCCACCTCTTCCACTACTGCTACCTTGGTGATGGGTGATGCCTTGGCTGTGACACTGATGGAGTTTCGAGGCTTTAAAGATACCGATTTTGCACAGTTCCACCCAGGGGGGTCTTTGGGGCGACGACTTTTAACGACAGTCAAAGACGTGATGCGTAAAGAGAATTTACCACTCATTGAACCTAATACCTCCATTCAAGAGTTAATTCAAGTGGTTTCAAATGCACGGCTTGGCTTGGCTGTGGTGATGGAGGATAAAGTAGTTCAAGGGATTATTACCGATGGGGACATACGCCGTGAGATGGAAGAGAAAGAGAGCGTCTTCTTTACGCTGAAAGCAAAAGATTTAATGTCACGAAACCCCAAAAACATTGAAGCAAAAGCAAAACTTAAAACGGCACAAGAGCTTATGACGAAGTTTAAAGTAAACTCTTTGTTAGTAGTAGAAGAGGAAGCCTTAGTGGGCATCGTACAAATTTATGATTTAGGAATATAAAATGCAAAAAGATACTATTTTAGTCACAGGAGGAGCTGGTTACATCGGCTCACACACCGTTGTTCTGCTCATTGAAGCAGGATATAAAGTTGTTGTTTTTGACAACTTATCTAACGCCTCTAAAGAGAGTTTAAAAAGAGTTGAGAAATTGGTCAATCAAAAAATCACCTTTATAGAGGGTGATATTCGTTCAAGAGATGACTTGCAAAAGGTTTTTGATAGCCATACAATAGATTCTGTTATTCACTTTGCAGGGCTTAAAGCTGTGGGGGAATCGGTAGAAAAACCATTAAAATATTATGACAATAATGTCAATGGAACGGTTATTTTATCTGAAGTGATGGCAAAAAATGGGTGTAAAAGTATTATATTTAGCTCATCGGCTACGGTGTATGGTGACCCAGCAACTACGCCTATTTTAGAGAGTTTTCCAACCTCTGCTACCAACCCTTATGGTCGATCTAAATTGATGATTGAAGAGATTTTACGCGATGTTTATGTGTCTGATAATGCGTGGAAAATAGTG
>JALSQB010000190.1 GCA_026985655.1 Campylobacteraceae bacterium
GATGGCATTGAGTGTTGATGCTCTGATTTTACGCATAGATGAACCGATTAAAAAGGCTTCAGTGAAAGCGACCAAAGAGATAGAAGCGTATAGTGAAGAAGAGCTTGAAAAAGCACATACTAACTTTATTCAAAGTATTGGTGGCTTAACGCACTTCTTGCAGATTGAAGAGGAGAAAAAACTTCTACGGGCTGGAAAATCTTCACTTAGTTCAGACATACCTACTCACCATAAAACAAAAGCCCTTATGCAAAGTTGTGAGAGCATTAAAGAGATAGCCAAAGCAAGAGGGGTAACAACGGCTACGATTATGAACCATTTCTCTACGCTTAAAAAAGAAGATGAGAGCATAGATTTGAATCGCTTTAAACCCAAAAACTTACCCATTGAAGCAGTAGAAAAAGTTGTTAAAAAGCTAGAAAAAGAGAGAAATATGGAAAACTTTGGCGACGATGGACGTTTACGCTTTAAACCCATTTTTGAAGCGTTAAACCAAGAGGTCTCTTACGATGAGATAAGGGCTGTGATGTTATTTAGGGTATAATAAAACTATGCTAAAGTTTAAGTCTCTATTTTTTTTCATTGTTGGGTTATTTTCTTTACTTCAGGCGAATGATGTAGATTACTCATTTCATTTATCAACAAGTACACCTTATGAAAAAGAGGGTGTTTTGCTAGAGGTAAATTTAACACAACTCAATCATGACAAAGTAATGATGTTTAACTTTTCTCTACCCAAGTCAGAAGATTATGATGTGTATCAAATTGAATTTAAAGAGCATGAAGCGTATCATGCTTTAGCCCATAGGTATCGCTATTTAATTTATCCTAAAAAATCTGGTGATATAAACATTACTTTTAATATGGTAAAATCAATCACAAACGATGCCAATGTAGCTTATGCTATTTCAGGCGATAGAGATAATGTTAAAGGTTTAGAAAAAGAGGATTTTGTTGAGCCTTTAAAGCCTTTACGCTTAACGGTTAAAAAACTCCCCTTAGGAACCGTGTTAGTTGGTGATTTTACTTTGACGAACCATTTAGATAAGCACAGCACCCAAGCCTATAATCCTATTAATCTAAGTGTCATTTTAAAAGGAAGTGGATTTTTAGCACCATTTGAGCTTTTAAAACAAGGTAAAGCCTACAAACTTTTTTCACAAAAACCAAAGTTTAAAACACAGCAGAGTAAAATGGGTTCAAACTCTACACTTCAATGGGATTATGCCCTCTCTTCTAAAGAGAGTTTTAGTTTGCCCAAAGTAAGTCTAAAAGCTTTTAATCCAAAAACACAAAAGAGTTATGTTCTGGGTTTTCCTGCTTATAAAATAGAGGTTAAAGAAGTGAAAAGTTCAACACTTTTAGACAAAGAGGATTATCCTGCTAAAGCCAAAGGGATTGATTGGGATTTCTGGTCTTGGTTATTGTCTTATGCCATGGTTTTTGTGGCTGGATTTTTGATGCCTAGAGATTTGTTCAGAGCAAAAGCAAAAAAGCTTAAAAGTAATGACGATATTTTGCTAGAGAAGATGAGTGAAGCCAAAACACATAAAGCTTTGTTACAAGTTTTACTTCTTGAAAACAGTGTGAAGTTTACGCCTGCGATTAAAGCCTTAGAATCAGTTGTGTATAATGGTGAGAATATATCATTAAACAAAATAAAAAGTTCATTAAGGGGATAGATGTCACAAGGAACAATGAGTGTAAGCTCGCTAAACACTAAAATA
>JALSQB010000191.1 GCA_026985655.1 Campylobacteraceae bacterium
TCTATTGGCTGATGGGTCTCTCCTGCTTCTAAAGCAGAACTTCCAAGAGCAACAGAACCTGCTGTCACCATTGCTTTTTTAAAGAATTCTCTTCTTTGCATCAATTGTCCTTTTATTAAATTACTAAATCATACATCAGTAATTATAATAATGCAATATATAGCGTTAATATTAGATAATAAATAGTACTAACGTAACGATACACTATTATTTTTTAGTATAATTATTATTTGTTATAAATATAATATTATTATATCATCAAGATTATAGATTATTATTTTAAATCTTTCTCAAAAATTCTAACAAGCCTTCCATTTGTAGGAAGATATGGAGGAACAACATTTCCTATATTTCTAGCAATAAAAAGTTCTCCTGATTGAGCATTAAGTAGAAGTGCAGGGTTAATTCTACTATCACTACAAGTAACAATCATTGTCTCTGGTTTTTGACTCTTAGATAGAGAAGAGAAGAGTTCTCTATTTGTCTCAAAATAATCTTTTAAAAATTTAGAATAGCCATCTTTTTGGAATTATAAATCAATTAACCTTATATAGTTGTTAAATTTTATTGATATATATTTAGAGAACACCTCTTTTATATTACTCCCCTTTTTTATCTGCCACAAGGGTAGGTTTTACCCCTCTTGGAGCAACCATCCAAAATTTTCGAACTTCATGTCGCCAATTTTCTAAGATATGCGTAGCAATTTTACTCTGTGTTTTTGCCACATAATCTTTGAGTAAGGCTTTAAGCTCAAAGCTCTCCTCTTCCCACTCATCGGTGTCAATGCGTAGTGCTTCGACCAATTCAGGGTTTACTTTTTCATAGAAACTACCCTCTTCATCGTAAACAAAAGCTTTACCTCCTGTCATACCAGCCCCAAAGTTTACTCCTGTTTTACCAAGAATAACAACACTTCCTCCTGTCATATATTCACAAGGGTGGTCACCTGTTCCCTCAACGATTGCCGTTGCACCAGAGTTTCTAACTGCAAAACGCTCTCCTACTTGTCCATGAACATAGAGTGTTCCACCTGTTGCCCCATAAAGACAAGTGTTTCCACCAAGTGCAAATCCTTGACCTGCTTTATCGGCACTAATGACGATGTTCCCACCGTTCATTCCTTTACCGATGTAGTCATTTCCTGCACCTTCAATGTTAATATTGACCCCTTTAGACATAAACGCACCTAAAGATTGACCAGCTGTTCCTTTCATGTTAAGCGTAATTGTTCCATCAGGTAATCCTGCATTACCATAAAGTTCTGCAATCTCACCAGAAATTCTTGTGGCAAAACTTCGATTTAAGTTAGAAATTTCTTTGTTTAAAACAATTGGTGTTGATGGGTCTTTAATTGTTGGCATCAACTCTTTAATCAAGGCTTGTTCATACTCATTTTGGTCATACGGTTCATTAAATGGAACTTGACAAGTATTAACACCCTCTAGTTTGTAAAGCATCTCTTCAAAGTTAAATTTCTTAGCAAACTCATCATCAATTACTTTAAGCAAGTGGTTCTGACCCACTATTTCTTCTAAGGACTTGTAACCTAGTTGGGCTAAAATTTCTCTAATCTCTTGGGCAATGAGCGTAAAGTAATTGACTACTTTATCAACATTTCCAGAGAATTTTTCTCTTAACTTCTCATCTTGTGTTGCCACCCCAACACCACAAGTATTTAAGTGACAAATACGCAACATAATACACCCAACAAGCACCAATGCACCTGTACCA
Source organism: Campylobacteraceae bacterium (assembly GCA_026985655.1). Taxonomy (GTDB): domain Bacteria; phylum Campylobacterota; class Campylobacteria; order Campylobacterales; family Sulfurovaceae; genus UBA1140. Next base: position 1,735 of record JALSQB010000191.1, read on the forward strand.
AACGCGTACTCTTCAGCTCCTAAAATAGCTGCCTTAACAACATCTAATCCTGTTTTTAGTCCACCATCAGTTTCGAGTGTTACTTGACCTCTAAGGTTATTGGCTTTTAAAGCGTTATGGGCTTCAATAAGTCCAAGCTCCCAAGGGTTTCCTGCAAATCGAATAGAACCAATTGGTGCAGCACCTGTTCCTCCATCAGCACCAGAGATGATGATTTTGTCAGCATAAGCTTTTGCCACACCTGCGGCAATCGTTCCCACACCTGCTGTTGAGACCAATTTAACGGCAACTCTTGCTTTTGGATTGGCTTGTTTGAGGTCAAAAATTAACTGTGCCAAATCCTCAATAGAGTAGATGTCATGATGTGGAGGAGGTGAAATAAGTGTTACCCCTGGTTTGGTAAATCTAAGTTCAGCAATCAATGGAGATACTTTACTCCCTGGAAGTTGTCCACCCTCACCTGGTTTTGCTCCTTGGGCTACTTTAATTTGTAGTTCAGTTGCACTACGTAAATACTCAGGTGTTACCCCAAAACGACCACTTGCAATCTGTTTAATAGAGGAGTTTCTATCAGTTCCATAACGTTTAGGGTCTTCTCCCCCCTCACCAGAGTTTGATTTCCCACCAATACGGTTCATCGCCATTGCCAAAGTAGTATGTGCCTCTTCAGAGATTGACCCCATAGACATCGCAGCCGTAGAGAAACGTTTAAAAATAGCTTCTATTGGCTCAACTTCATCAATAGAAATTGACGCTTTATCAGAGTTTAATTCATAAAAATCTCTAATAAATTTTTTATCTCTTTTGTTTACAAGTGTTTTAACTGCCTCATAATCTTCTTTGTTACCAGAGAGTGCTGATTTTTGAATCGCTTTAATGGTTGGACGAGAGAAGTCATGAAACTCTTCTCCTCTTCTATATTTATAGAATCCACCTTTGTAAAGGCTATTTTTTTCACCCTCAAATGCTGTGGTAAATGCTCTTTGATGTGTGGCATTAATGCGTGCATCAATATCAGCATAGCTTAAACCTTGTAGAAGTCCTGTTGTTCCTGCAAAACAATCTTCCACAATCTCTTTACTAAGACCAATAGCGTCAAAAAGCCGTGAGTTACGGTAAGAAGAGATTGTTGAAATACCCATTTTAGACATGATTTTCATCAGTCCAGCACCCATAGCACGTCTAAATTTTCTAAAGGTATGCTCAAGTTCTTCGCTCTCACCTTCAATCTCTTTAACTGTATAGTAAAGTAAATAAGGGAAAATTGCAGCTGCCCCATACGCTAACATACACGCAGCAGAGTGAGGGTCAAATACCTCACCTGTACACGCCACAATACTGGCTAAATGTCGTACATCATGGGCTAAAAGCTCTTGACTTAAACGCCCTATTATCATGAGCATTGGAATCACTTTAGTTGTTGCACTTAAAGCTCTGTCATCTAAAATAATTGTACGTACCCCATTGTCACGAACATCAACTACTATTTTAGCGACTAAGGCTTTTAAACTCGCTTCTAAATCTTCGGTATAAATTGTCTCATAGTGTCCTACTTTATAGGCATCATCATACTTATCATTTTTTTCATCTCCAAACTCTTGAAGCAATGAAAATTTTGTAGCAGACATAATAGGAAGAACCGTTTTAAGTCTTTTTGCATGGGTCGATGAATCAGCTAAAATATTTTGAATTTCTCCAAAACCTGTGTTCAGACTCATCACTGTTTTTTCACGAATAGGGTCAATAGGAGGGTTGGTAACTTGGGCAAATTTCTGTTTAAAGAAATCTGTAAAGTTTCGTTGTTCATTAGAGAAAGCTGCTAATGGAGTGTCATCACCCATCGCACCTGTGGTCTCTTTTCCTTCAGCCAACATAGGTTTAACAATCTCACGAATAACTTCTAGCGTAAAGTTAAAGTAACGTTGCTTCTCTTTTAAGTTATCTGAAATATTTTGAATATTAGGAGCCAATGTTTCAGAGGAAGGTTTATGCTCTTGAAGATATGTCATATTTTTACCTAACCACTTATCATAAGGGTTGGATACTTTTAAATATTCATCAATATCATGAGACTTTAAAACTTTAGCATTTTTAAGATCAACCCCCATCATCTCACCAGATTGTAAACGACCACGCTCAACAATCTCCTCTTCAGGCACTTCTAAAACCCCATACTCTGAAGTAATCAAAAGTCTATTATCGGTGGTAATAATATATTTAGAAGGTCGTAGTCCATTTCTGTCAAGCACACAACCGATGTAGCGTCCATCAGTCATAGAAACAGCAGCAGGTCCGTCCCATGGCTCAAAACAGGTTGAGGCGTACTCATAAAATGCTCTTAAATCAGAATCCATATGAGGAGCATTATGCCAAGGAGCAGGAACAAGGGAACGTGCAGCTTTAAAGAAATCTACCCCATTAATCCGTAAAAACTCCATAAAATTGTCCAATGAAGCAGAATCGGACATATCATCTTGAATAACAGCTCTTAATCTAAGCATCTCTTCGTCCGTAAAGATCTCTGATTTCGCAGCTGACATTTTTGATGCCACATTAAATCGGTTAGCCGTTACAGAGTTAATCTCACCATTATGGGCAATCATTCTAAATGGTTGAGCCAATTTCCATTGAGGTAAGGTGTTGGTTGAGAAACGTTGGTGAAAAAGACAAAATGCGATTTTAAATGCTTCATCGGCTAAATCAGTATAAAACGCTTTAATATGCGTAGGCATCACTAGCCCTTTATACGAAACCACTGACGTTGAAAAAGAAGGAATGTAAAAAGATTTATCGGCAATAAGTTTCGCTTCTATCTCTTTACGTGAGAGATAAACCAAAGCTTCAAAACGCTGTGAGGCAACAGGTGATTTAGGGGCAACAAACACTTGTTTAATCATCGGTAATGATGCTAATGCTTGTTCGCCTAGTGCTTCTGTATCAACAGGCACTGTTCGTGTATAAAGTACTTCTAGGTCATTATTATTACAAACACTATTGATAATTTCAAAATCTGATTCATTATTTGAAAAAACCATCGCAACAGCATACGTTTCAGGAAGTTCAATCCCTGCTTTAGAAGCCTCTTGTGTAAAAAATGATTTAGGCATAGACAAAAGCAGTCCTGAACCATCACCTGTTTTACCATCAGCTGCCACAGCACCTCTGTGCATCATTCGCGAGAGTGATGTGATGGCATCTTCTAAATTTTTATGAGTTGGCTTGTTATCAATGGACGCTAAAAGTCCGAAACCACAGTTGTCTTTAAATGATGTAAAGAGATTTTGCATAAGCTACCTTTTAAGTATATGAGAGTAATGTTTTAGAAAAATACTCTAAAAATTGGGTTAATATTATCAAAAAATGGATTAAAAGATGAGAGGTTTTATTCTCAACATAAACAAAGCAAAGAATGAGGACATTATAGTAACAGTTCTTAGTGCTAATTCCATTACAAAATATTGGCGTTTTTTTGGAGCAAGACATTCTATCATTCAAATTGGTAACTTAATCGACTTTGAAGTTCAAGAATCAAAAAATAATTTTATGCCTAATATGCGTTCACTTTCTCATCTTAGTTTTCCTTGGTTGTTTTCAAGCAATCATCTACTCATGTGGCAAAATTTTATTAAACTTTTTGAACCTCATTTAAAAGACAGTAATGAAGTTGATGAATTTTACTTTAAGTTACTACTAAATATTGCTAAAAAATGGGACAAACAAAACCCAAAAAGATTAGCAGTAGAGGCGTACATACAATTACTTAAGCATGAGGGTCGTCTTTATGACAATGGTTTTTGTTATGTCTGTGAAGAAGTTTTAGACCAAGAGCTAGGACTAATGAGGGCTTTTTTACCTGCACACCCAAATTGTATTTATGCTTTTTCTTTAAACAAACAAGAAATTTTCAAACTCTTTAATACCCAAAGTACCATTCATCTTAATGACCAAACTGTTGAAAAACTTTACCAAATTTTACTAAAAGGCTTATAATCCTTAAAAAAAACGGTATTAAAAACTAATATTTAATAATAAATCAGCAAACTTATTATATACTCTAAACATCAAATTATATTTTGAACATTCAATTTAACAAAGGATTATACATAATGAGAGTAAAATATTCGTCCCTACTATTAGGATTATTACTACCAATTACTTATATTAACGCTGAAGTATCACTTACACCACCAAATGCACATGCAGGGGAGTGTTATGCTAAAGTTGTTATCCCAGCAAAATACAAAACAGTAGAAGATCGTGTTCTTGTACAAGAAGCATCTAATAAAATTTCTATTATCCCTGCAAAATATGAGTGGGTTGATAAAAAAGTAGAAGTAACACCAGCGAGCAAAAAGCTTAAAACCATTCCTGCTAGCTATAAAAAAGTAACAGAAGAGATTGAAGTTAAACCTGCAACACAAGCATGGAAAGTTAGTTTAAAACGACATGCAGCACCTGTAAGTAAAGAGATTTTAGTTGCAGCAAAGCTCAAAGGTATTGATTTAGAAAATACAACACCTAATACATGTTATAAAGAGTACTTTACTCCAGAAACCTACAAAACAGTAGAAGAAGAAGTTGTTTTACAAAAAGCAACAACTAAAACTAAAATTATTCCTGCTAAATATGAAATGGTAGAAAAAACCATTGAAGTGACACCTGCTTCTCAACAGAATATTACTGTTCCTGCAACTTATGAATATACTGAAGAGAAAGTTCTAGTTGAGAAAGAGAAAACTGTTTGGAAAAAAGGGGTCAATCCTGCACAAAAACTAGATGGTGCTACAGGTGAGATTATGTGTCTTATTAAAGTACCTGCCAAGTACAAAACAATTAAGAAAAAAGTAGTAAAAACACCAGCAACCACAAAAGTTGTTGAAATTCCTGCTGTAAACAAAACCATTAAAGTTAAAAAACTTGTTAGCCCTGCGAAAACCGAAGTTATTGATATTCCTGAAGTTAAGAGTACCGTTCAAAAGAAAGTACTTGATAGCAAATCTACTTTCTCATGGGTAAAAGTGGGTGATAAAGTAGATAGAGGATTAAGTTATACAGGTCATCAAATTTGTCTTGTGGCTTCACCTGCACAAACAAAAAAGATTGTTAAGACTGTTCTTGATGTTCCAGCATCAACAAAAGAGATTACCATTGAGCCTACTTATAAAACCATTAAAGTTAAAAAGTTAGTACAAGAAGCACAAGAAGTTAAAACACCGATTGAAGCTGTGTACAAAATGGTTAAGAAAAAAGAGAAAATATCTGATTCTCACCAAAGTTGGGAAAGAATTCTTTGTCAAACAAACATGAACAAAGATGTAATTCTTAAAATCCAAGAAGCATTAAAATCTAAAGAGTATAATCCAGGTAAAATTGATGGTGTTTTAGGACGTGATACACGACTCGCACTTGACAAATACCAAAGAGACAATTCACTAGCAACTGGTGGAATTACTTATGAAACATTAAAAGCATTAAACATAGAACTTTAATCTCTTGACTCTAAACCCTTAATTTTTTTAAGGGTTTAGATTTAATGAAACTTTATATCCCAAGCATGAATTAAACGCTTTTCAATAGGTGGCAACTCCATAAAATCAAACGAATAGATTTCACTCAAATAGTGCTGTGGATTATTTGGAGCATAAAACTCTAAACCTTCAAATGCTATCTTTTTTAGAGGAAATACCTCATCAACATCGAACCAAGCAGCCACATCAGGCATTTTCCCAGAATAAACTACTTTAAGATTCTTTTTTTCCCACCCTTGATGCTTTTCTTCAAGAACCTCTATGAGTTTAGCTCTTTTTTGAGGATTATCTATGCCATTAGGTGTATGGAGTGAAATTGAAGAAGAGGCTCTAAGTGCTTCAAAACTCTCTTCATACAACTTTTTATTCTCTTGCGTATTTTCCATCGTTAGCATAGGGAAAATATCAATAAATACCCCTTGATGATAATTTATCTCTTTCTCTTTTTCATGAAACTC
>JALSQB010000192.1 GCA_026985655.1 Campylobacteraceae bacterium
ATATTGTCTTGTAGTACCTTGTAGGCTACTTTATTGTATTCAATAAAATAACATTGACTTGCCCCTCGGCTCAATGCTTCAAGCCCAATAGAGCCTGAACCTGAAAAGACCTCCACAAAGTTTTTGTCCATAATCTCAAACTGTAACGTATTAAACAGTGACTCTTTTAAAATCCCTTTGGAAGAACGTGTGGTAAAGATGTTCGGAATTTCAATTGCTTTTCCTTTGAACTCCCCACCTATGATTTTTGTTGTAAAATTTTGATTTTTTGCCATAAATTGCTTTCTTTTATTAAATAGAATTTATTATAACAAAAAAATATTATACTCTTTCTACAAACAGAGCAAACTCTTGCTAAACGAAATAATATTATGATATTATCTAACTATGATACGATTAAATATAAAAAAAATTACCCTAATATTAATAACAAGCTTAAGCCTTAATGCCAAAGAAGCACTTCCTCCTGTTCCCTATGATTTTTTAGCCAAAAAAGAGGTACAAAGCTTCATCAATATGATGGTCAAAAAGAACCATTTTGAACGTGCTTATATGGAGGAAGTTTTAACTAATGCCATGCTAGACAAAGAGACACTTGCTCGTTATGTAGGAAAATATAAACCCAATACCACCAACGGAACGTGGGAGCGTTACAAAGACCATGTTTTAGATGAAGAGACACTACAACTTGCCAAAGAATTTAAAAAAAACTACTACCAAACCCTAAAACGTGCTGAAGATGAATATGGTGTCGATATGGACTATATTGTAGGCTTTATGGGTGTTGAGAGTAAATATGGCACACATACAGGTGACTTTAGAGTCTTGGACTCTTTAGCAACTTTAGGTTTTAACAAAAACAGAATGCATAAATGGTTCAAAGCAGAACTTAAAAATCTCTTCTTACTTATGCGAGAAGAGAACCGTGACATCTATACCCAATATGGTTCATTTGCAGGAGCGATGGGTGCTGTGCAACAGATGCCTTCTATTCAACGACGTTTTATGGTAGATTATGATGGCGATGGAGTCAAAGACCCTTGGAATTTAAAAGATGCCATTGGGGTGATTGCTCATTTTATGCACAAAAAGGGGTGGGTAAAAGGAGGCGTAGTTGCCGTTCCTACCAATTTCTCTGGCACACGTTTTACCAAGTTGAAAACCTCTTATAAGAAGCAATACTCGGTTAAATACTTAGCCAAAAAAGGCATCAAACCTACCGAACCGTTTAATGAGTCTAAAGCCTATCTACTCAAAACGAAAAATGCAACACACGATGATATTTGGCTAGGTGGAAGAAATTTTAGGGTTTTAACAAAATACAATCACTCTACTTCTTATGGAATGGCAATTCATCTTATTGCAGAGGCCGTTAAAGATTAAGAGAGATTAAACCCTCTTTTAAAATATATTATCATAAGCTATTTTCAAAGATTCATAAAATTTTATAGCATCTTTATCTGCTGTAAAATGAATATAGAGTTTAAGTTGTCTAAGCGTGGCATTGAGTTCAAACTTCTCTATCTTTTCCATCTCTAAAAAATTCTCTATATCAAAAATAGCTTCATCTACTTTTCCCAATAGCATTAAAAACTCTGCTTTACTACTCATCTCCCACCAATTATGAGTATCTACTCTCCATACTTTGGATAAATCGTTATATAGATTGCTAATCTCAACGCTATTTTCTAAATCCTCTTCAATAGCCGTT
>JALSQB010000193.1 GCA_026985655.1 Campylobacteraceae bacterium
CAACATCTTCACAAGTAGGGTTCTCTAAAATATGTAAAAGTGCTTCAATCAACTCATCCATACGGTGAGGAGGAATGTTGGTTGCCATACCAACAGCAATCCCTGATGAACCATTTAAAAGTAAGTTTGGCACACGAGAAGGAAGCACATCAGGTTCACTCATAGAATCATCATAGTTAGGAATAAAATCAACGGTATCTTTTTCTAAATCACGTAAGAGTTCTTCAGATATTTTAGTCATACGGGCTTCAGTATAACGCATCGCAGCTGCGTTGTCACCATCGACTGAACCAAAGTTCCCTTGCCCATCAATAAGAGGTGCACGTAAAGAGAAATCTTGTGCCATACGAACCAAAGCATCATAAACAGAGTTGTCACCATGTGGGTGATACTTACCAATAACATCTCCAACAATACGTGCCGATTTTTTATAGGCAGCTCTATGGGTAAGATTTAACTCACTCATGGCATAAAGTATTCTTCTATGAACTGGTTTTAATCCATCTCTAGCATCAGGTAAAGCACGCCCTACAATAACGGACATAGAGTAATCAAGGTAAGAACCTCTCATACTCTCTTCAATTTTCACTTCTTGTATGTCTAAATTCTCTTCGCTCATTAACTTCCTTTATATACTATATTATATATCGCTGGTAAATTTGGTAGATATTATATCTAAAAGGTCTTAAAAATATTGTTTTTTGTTTCTTCTAACTATACATAAAGAAGAAATAAAAAGCTATACTTGTACAATTGCGAACTATACCATTATTAACCGACGTGATGCAGAAGATGCAGTCGTGGATGTCTTTGGAGTATTTTAATGCCATGAGAGAAACGCTACATCTGTTAAAATCTCCCAAAAATGCTCGTCATTTGGAAAAGTCTATTGCTCAATACAATGCTTCAAAATTAGAAACACACGGTCTCATAAATGAGTGATAGGGCTCTAACATGGACAGCAGAAGCTTGGAAGAGCTACCTCTATTGGCAAAGTCAAGACAAAAAAACCTTAAAGAGTTTTTTAGAGATTAAAATTCTTCTACTTTTTAAAACTCAAAATCTTCACATTTTCATACTGAACAATAAACCTATCAACTGTAATAAGTGTCATCTTTCCCTCAATCGCTTGTGAAATTAACATTCGGTCAAAAGGGTCACGGTGTATCTGTTCTAATTTTTTAGTAGCATTGGCACAAATGGCAGAAATTTTTAGCTCCCTAAAGCCATTTTCTTCTATCGCGACATTTAAGTCTGCATCGACTTTAAGTTTACCTAAGGCTTCTTTTATTGCTATTTCCCAAATAGTTGCCGATGAGATATAGATTTGATTAGAAGTATCAGAAAGAATATCAAAAACTTCTTGACTAAGTTGTTCAGCATCACTTAACCACCATAAAAAGATATGTGTATCAAGAAGATATTTAGCCATTCATTCCCCCCTCAAAGAGCATTGTTATCTCATCATCTAAAACATTAAATTCTTCATAAAAAGTTACTTTCCCCTTTAAAAGATTGGGCATTCTCTTTTTTTTCTTAGGAATATACGAGACGAGCTTTGCCACAGGGTTACCTGCTTTAGCAATAATCACTTCTTCCCCTTTGTCTAAAAATGCTATTAATTTAGAAAGATTTGTCTTGGCTTCATGAATATTTACCGTCATCATTTTAAACTCCTTTTACTTATTAGCTAAGTTTAGCTAAGTTTATG
>JALSQB010000194.1 GCA_026985655.1 Campylobacteraceae bacterium
TACATTCACTATTTAATCCTTATGGGCATACCCATTTTTACTTCATAAACTTCATCACAAAATGAGGCAACTTTTTGTCCTATAATACCTGTCCTATCCACAAAAGTACGACTCTCTTGGTCTAGGGGAATAATACCAGAGTTTACATCATTTAGAACAAAAATAATATTTGCATCTCTCTTCTCTAGCTCTTCAAGTTGTGAGAAAAGCTCTAATAACTCAATATTAATGGTATTTAAAATCCACATTGAGAGACAATCTATAAGATAAGTAGCATTACTTGAGATAACCTTTGGTAGATTAAAAGGCTCTTCAATAGTTATAAATCTATTTGAGCGTTGTTTCTTATGGATAAAGAGGCGATTTTCCATCTCTGTATCATTAAAAACATTATTATATGTAGCGATATAATATGGTTCTTGTATAGGGGATAGCTTAAGAGCTTTCTCTTCCGAAAGTTTACTTTTTCCCGATTTTTGCCCCCCAAAGTAGAGTATTTTCATCTATTGTAAAAAAGACTCTACTTGTTGGGTAATTTTTTGTTTATCTAAGCCATTTAAAAATCCATACATTAACGTTCCTCCAGCACCCACACCCTCTTTGGCTTCACCTTGGTCGTAGAGTTTAAGTGCAGGGTGTTGGCTTAGAGAAAAATCAAAGTCACTGTAATAGGCATTGATTTTAAAGTCTAACAATTCTAAAAGGGCTTTTATGTCTGAATTTTCATCTTGGGCGACCCATTTTGTAGTACACAAAGCAAGGTTTGAAGTGGCTAGATTTTTGTCAAGAACTTTAAGTAATTTATTGACCACAAGAAGCACACATGCCATTTGTGTTCCTCCTGCTAAGACAATTTTTGTTCGATTGTTCAGTCCCATAATAAATCCAGCATTAAAGATGAGCATATTGTCTGAAACTTGTGAAAGTACCTCAAAAACAGTTGCATTTGCATTAAGATGAGAGAGTGCCTCTTCTAAGGTTTGCTCTCTAATGTCTGAGGGAACTTCTTTAAAAGAGGAAGAGAAAAAGTTTTTGGCATTGTAAGCTAGTCCCAATGCAGTTGCCATAGCTGTAGTTGTTCCAGAGGGTACAGACTCCCCAAGGATAACATAGTCATCTTGACAAACATAATTTTCACCAAATTTTAGACCCTTTTCAAAAACCTCTTGGGCGTTTATATTTGCACCCTTAGCAATGTTTTGGCTAGGGCTAATCTCAAAATTATGAATGGTACTTGTTGTCACTTTTGGAGTTACTTCAAGCCCTAAATTTAAGAGTTCAATTCTTGCATAAGGGCTAAGAAGATGTACGCCACGGGTTATTAGTGCAGGGGTGGGTACGCCTTTGGGGGTTTGGGCAATATCTTCTAAACTTTTCACCTCTCCTGTACAGAGAAATTCAGCATCCAACGTAGGCGTAAGGTAAAGCATACCAGGGATTCCAGCTTGAGTGATGCCCTCAATGTTGGCTGTTTTAGTATTGCTAAGGGCTAAGATAAAGGTGGCTTTTTTCTCTTTTAGTGTCTCTATAAATGCCATTGTTCCGATAATTGGCTTAATCATTAGATTCTCTTTCTTAGAATTATTATTTTTATTATTTCTTTAATGCTTCAGCAATGAGTTCTAAAGGATTTTTAAAAATCGTCTCAACTTGGGCATTGTTCATCGCTTCGCTTAACTGCATACGACAAGCAGAAC
>JALSQB010000195.1 GCA_026985655.1 Campylobacteraceae bacterium
CTTATTAAAGATGGGGAAGAGGCTTTTGTTACAGATAATGTTGTAGAATGGAAAAAAGCAGATGAGAAGATTTTAGAGTTTGCCTCAAAACATCGACAGGTCAAAGGGGAAGTAGCAGTTGGCTATGAAGATTTTGCTTTACATATGGCAAAGGGTATCAAACGATGTGATTTTGTCTCTTTTGATTATGGAGAACGCTTTGTAAGAAATGATTTTTCTATTCGTGTCTATGAAAATCATAAAACCTATCCACTCTTTGATGAGGAGTGTAAGTTAGATGAGGTTTACCAAAAATCAGACATTACTTACGATGTTAATTTTGGACATGTTATTGAAGCTTTTGAAGAGGCAGGGTTTAGCCTTGATAAGTATGAAACACAGGCTAGGGCATTGGTTCGGTTTGGCTTGATTGATATTTTAGAGCAGTTTGCTAAACAGACGACACAGGAAAATTATCTGCGAGAAGCCGACAAGATTAAGACGCTTATAGCTCCTACGATTATGGGAGACAAGTTTAAAATGGTGCATTTTAAGAAGTAGAATATAAGAGCTAAATAACTTTAGCTCTTAATTGTTTTCTACTCTTCAATAACTCTTGAATTGCTTGCTTGAATTGGTCGGTTATTGTTCATACCAATCTCTTTGTGCATCGCTGCAATTTGTTCTTTTGAAGCTGAAATAGGATTTTTAAGTACAATCCATCTTACTTTTTCTGAACATGGTGGGGTTGTGAGTGAACCCATAAATTCATAATAATCTAATGAATTAGGTAGCATTACTTTTAAATAATCTTTTGAAAATTCTAACGGTGTATCCACATGTTTAGTTAATGGAAAATTTTTCAACATCATGTTAAGCGTAGGGTTTCTTGCTCCTTCTTGAAACATAACTGAAATAACGGCTAACTTCCCATCAGCTGAAGCATGAACAAAGTGTGCTTCCATTGGGAAAGATTTTCCATTTATATGGTTTTCACTTGGGGTGTGAAAGTGAAATTGTTTTAACTCAAAAGTTGTTCCGTCAATGTTAAGGGTATTTCCAGCTTTAAAATTTACTTGAACGGTATGTCCATTGTTTATTTCAGATTTTGAACCAACATTATAGTTAATTTTTAGTGGTGCTAGTGCAGAATCTTTGGTAGGAACAAGGTCAATTGGTGATTGTTGCGTTCCTTCTGAACACATATGAAACTTCTCATTTAAAGTACTCCAGTGGCTAGGTCCAACATCAGCAGAGTAACCCCAATGTTTCGCATGGTGTGAAGCAGTATGCTCATGTTCTTGCACGCTTGCATGTACTTCATGTTGGCTACAAGCTGTTAAGAGTAAAGCCGATAGAGCAATGGCTGAATGTTTAATGACTGTTTTCATTTTAATCCTTTTAAGTTTTCTTTGAAAAAAGTTTATCATAAAAAATGATTAATTTATAGATTGTTTAGGCTTATATTGAAGAAATAGAGTAAGTATGAGTAAAAAGTAGTAAAAAAGAGTAAAATATCTCTATTTTAATAAATTTTATTGATGAAGTAAATATAAAAAAGTAGATGCTTTTCCACGTTACCCCATTAAGCACCTTTTAGCTATAATCGCGACAATAAAAAATCACTACAATTATGGACTATTATGAGCGAAACTACCAAAAAAAATGTATATAACCCAAAAGAGATAGAAGAGAGTTACTATAAACTTTGGG
>JALSQB010000196.1 GCA_026985655.1 Campylobacteraceae bacterium
AGAGGTGAGCCTTGTCTATCATTTAGATAAAACTACTTCATTTTATAAGAAATATCAACACATAAGAAAACGAAGTCAATACTTAAGCATCAAGTCCCTTAGATTTTCAAATACCAACAGCAGTAAAGAGCTTTGGAACAAAACCACCATAGCACTAAAAGAGCATTCTCTTGATGCACAGAAAAAACAGAGTAGTTATATTTTTCAAAGTGAGCATATTCCATTTTCAAAAATAGCCATAGAGCTTAAAGATAAAAACTTTAAACGTTCAGGGCGTATCTATGCGTCACAAGATGCTAAAACTTGGCACCAAATTCAAAGATTTAGCATCTCAAAATCTAGCTTAAAACATACAAACAATACAGAGATAATCTGTTCTAGTAGAAGTAAGTATTTAAAAATAATTATGGACAATGCCGACAATCAAGCACTTAACATAGATGCTGTTAGATTATTTACAACACCTTCATATCTCTATTTTATTGCTAATTCAAATGAACAGTATGCTCTCTATTTTGGCGATATGAACCTAACAAAACCATCGTATGAGATAGCAAGTCTTATTGGCAATACAGACGCATCTATGAAAGCGACGCTTTCAACATTAAAAAATCTAAAAGTAGAAAAAGTTGTTGTTGATGAAGTATCATTCTTTAAAACCCATCAAGAGCAGATGTTTATCTTGGGTATGTTATTGGCTTTAGCTGTTTTAGGATATGTTGCTTTTGGATTACTTAAAAGAGTATAAAGATTATAAAAAAGGGATAAAAGGGGAAAATAAAAGTGGTGCACCAGAGAGGATTTGAACCTCCACGCCGCGAAGCACGAGCCCCTCAAGCCCGCGTGTCTACCGTTCCACCACTGATGCATTTAGAGATAACTTAAAGGCTTATCGAAACCGTTTAATGAGGATTTGAAGTGGCATTATACCACTTCAAACTTGTTTATTGTTTAAACTAAAACCTATCCAAGGAATGGGTTAGCGTAAAGAGCAATAAGAGCAATAACAAGTGTATAGATAACTTGTGCTTCAATCATCGCAAGAGCAATAAACATAGTAGTCATTAGTTTACCACCAAGACCAGGGTTTCTAGCAGTACCAGCAATAGTAGCAGCAGCAGTATGACCCATACCAATAGCTCCACCAAGAGCAGCAAGACCAAGACCAACACCAGCAGCAACTACTGAGTAAGCTTTAATCATAGATTCACCGTCTGCATCAGCAAACGCAACAGCACCAAGTGCTAAGAAAAGTAAGAAAAACTTTTTCATTTTATATCCTTCAAATTGTTAGGCTTTAAGTCCCCATCGACTGTGTTCAAAATCCGTTCGGATAGCGTAAACATGAAATAAATCATGCCAACAAGCACATAAATGCAACCTGTTTCCCTACTAGAAATTTCTAATAACGACGAGATTATAGCTAAGTGCGTGTAGTATTAGTATTAAAAAGAAGAAAAAGAAAGAAAAAGTATTTAAAAAATAATACATGTGACAATATCACACATATTATTTTGTTTTTTGGGGTTAAAAAGTCTTTTAGAGTAAGTAAGCAGGGGTACAAAGTTCTACTTTTTTCCCATTTTGTTCAAGTACAATAATATCAATAGCATCACCAACACTATAACGTTCACCTAAATTATTGACTCTCTCTTTAGCAACTTTAGAGATATGAAGCAAGGCATCAAAACCATCTGGCATCTCAATAAAAAGACCAAATTCAACAATTTTTTTAATTTTACCTGCATATTGTTTATTGACTTCATAGACCATTTGCTTTTTAACAGGAGCTGAAGCAATATTATCAATAAAAGCTTTTGCACCATTAACATCTTCTTTTGAGCTACCTGTGATTTTTACTTTGTTATTATCACGGTCAATGTCAATGCTTACAGAGAACTCTTCTATGATTTCACGAATTGTTCCCCCACCTTTACCAATAATAGCAGGAATAGTAGAAGCATCAATATCAAAAGTCACACTACTTGGTAGTGCTGAACTTGGTTGCATTTCAAGAAGTGCTTCTTCCATGATATTTAAAATATGTAAACGCCCCTCTTTGGCTTGATAGAGTGCTTCTTTTAAGACTTCTGCATCAATTCCACCCAATTTAATGTCCATCTGCATAGCTGTAATACCATCAGATGTACCCGTAATTTTAAAATCCATGTCACCATCGTGGTCTTCAAGCCCCATAATGTCTGAAAGAACACAATGTTTTTCGCCATCACTTACAAGCCCCATAGCAATTCCAGCTACGAGTTTTGAGGTTTCAACTTCAGCAGCTCTAAGTGCTAACGAACCACCACAAACAGTTGCCATAGAAGAAGAACCATTTGATTCTAAAATTTCAGAAACCAAACGTACTGTTCCATCTCTTTTTAAATCTAATGTTGGCTCTAATCCTCTTTTACCTAAGTTACCGTGACCCAACTCTCTACGTCCAGGCGCACGTGCAGGTTTGGCTTCTCCCACAGAGAAACCAGGGAAGTTGTAATGCACCATAAAGGTTTCATATTGTGCATTTTTAGACCCAATCAAATCGTAAGCTTGTGACGCTTTAGCATCACCCAATGTTGCTGTTACTAAGGCTTGTGTCTGCCCACGTGTAAAAAGACAAGAACCATGCACTGAAGGTAAGATATTGGTTTCAATATCAATCGGACGTACTTCATTTAAAGCTCTTCCATCGGCACGAACTTCTTTTTCTAAAATAAGTGAACGTACTACTGATTTTTTATAAGCTTCTAACATTTTAGAGATTAAATCTTTATCGACCTCTTCCCCTTTCTCTTCAAGTGCTTCCATTATTTTATTACGTACTTTTTTAAGCTCTTGACTTCGTTCTGATTTTGCCATAGATTGAACAGCTAAAGAGACTTCTTCTGCATAATTCTCTTCAATAAATGCATAAAGTTCTTTATCTTCTTTCTCTTCAAGAAGTTCTAAAACTTCTGGCTCTTTTTTGGCTATTTTAAACTCTGTTTCATACTCTTTGCTTGCTTGTTTTATGGCAGATTGAGCAATGTCTAAAATCTCTAATAGTTCATCTTCTTCTAGTTCATTACTCGTTTGAATATGCTCTTTTTCAGATGCATGAACACACATCTCAATCATTAAAATATCTGAACCAGAACCTACTACCAACAAATCAAGAGTAGAATCTTCTTGCTCAACAAGGGTTGGATTAATCAAAACTTCATCATCAATTTTTCCAAGACGTACAGCAGATACAGCTTGATTTACTTGAATATCAGAAGTATAAAGGGTAGCCGATGCAGCATGCATTGCTGCTACTTGCATATCTACACTAGCATCTGAGGAGAGAACCGTAATGGTTAAAACCACAGGATAATTAAAACCTTTTGGGAAAAGTGGTCTAATTGAACGGTCAATAATTCTTGAGGTCAAGGTTTCAAAGTCACCAGGCTTAGTCTCTCTTTTAATAAATCCACCAGGAATTTTTGCCGCAGCATAGGCTTTTTCAACATACTGAACCGTTAAAGGTAAAAAGTCTTCTTCAACAGCTTTTGGGTCAATGGCAATGGCTGCTAAAAGTACGGCATCTCCACATTGGTACAACACTGCACCACTTGCTTGTTTAGCGACTTTATTAAATCTGTATTTCTCTTTTAAATTGTTACAACTTACTTCTATGTTCTGTTCTTTCATTAATTTCTACTTTCCAATTTTATTTTTATTTTTATTCATAATTTTTGTTATCTCCTCAAAACTAAAAGGTTCAAGTTCCTCATAGTAATACTCAATCGATACATAATCATTAATCTTATGTGGGCAAAAAATATTATCACATATTGTTACCAAGTTTTCATAGACAAAATTATCTAAAACTGGTACAGCAATGAAAATATTTTTAGCCCCCAAAGAGATTACTGTTTTTACAGCGGTCATCATTGTTAATCCTGTTTCCGTACACTCATCTACTAAAATTACATATTTCCCCTCTAAATTCTCCAACTTTTTACCATTACGATACTTTTGAATATGTGCTAAAATTTCATTATCATATTTACTATGAGCTTCATTATAAATATAATCTTTAGGAATATCAAATGCTTCTACTAACGCTTTGTGAATGACTACCTCTTCAGTTTCTCCCAACATTGCAATCGTTAGTTTAGGATTAATTAATGAGTAGATAGGCTCTGTCAATAAAATATCCATCGGTAACATAAGTTCACGTGCCAAATAGTTCGCAAAATAAGCCCCTCCCTCACTAAGTCCTAAAACAATACTATTTTCTTGAAGAAAAAAGTTTTGTGGTAACTCCTTAATAAGCTGAACAGCTGCCTCTTCTCTATTTTGAAAAAGTATGCTTGAGGTATCTATGCTCATCTAATTTCCTCCAGAAGCTGCAGCAGCCGTTCCAAGAAGATTTTTTAAATCATTGTCCATAAAGCTTACTCCCACCCCAACAGAAACTGAATTTGCACGGCTATTGAGTAGGTTGTTTCCTGCTAGATAAGTGTTAATATGTTTAAAAAATTGATACCGTATCGTCGCCGTTAAGTTTGGATTTGTACCACGAACATCTGTAACAGCATTAAAATCACTCATTTCAGCACTTAATTTTAAGGTGTCATTTAATGCAAAATAATCAACCCCAAAACCACCTTGAGAGTCAATAATACCTATACGAAAAAGTAAGTCATCATATCGTTTACCATACTGTGCTGACAATAAAAACTTACCACCCTCATGTAACTTATTTCCTGCATAACCTCTTGCAAATTTATCATCTGATTCAAACGAGGGTTGAGAGTTTAACCCTATCATATAGTATCTGGTAGGGTCAGGTTTTAAAGTAATATTTAAATGACTTTTAGAGTATCCACCATCATCATAAACCTCATCTGCACGTAGTTCTAAATGGAGTTCAGAACGAATAGAAGCATCTAAAAATTTATCAATTTTTTCCATGGTTTCAGTACCTTCAGTAAAGAAACCATCAACCGAGGTTAAGGCTTTGTTTAAAGAACTATTGTTGTTTTCAATGGTTTTATTTAGATTATCACCTAAGCGTGTAAACTTATCCATCGTAGCAGGGAGTTTACTCTCAAGCGTAGCACTTACACTGTTTAAATATTTAGTAATCTCATTAATTCTAGCCATTATTTCAGGTAAATCTTGGTTAATATTCAAAGCTGTGTTCTTAAACTCTTGGGAAGTATTGGTAATCTCTTGACTCATTGTAGCAAACTTACCAATGGTTATGTTTGCCTTTGCTATTGCTTTATCTGCATTCATCATCATTTTATTGGTACTTAAAAGTGTGGTATTTGCATTGCTTAAAATATCGTGAATGGTTTGATTATCTTCTTGGGCTACCGAGGCTAAAAGAGCAGAAAACTTGTTAATATTTTCCAAACTTTGGGCGATGTCTTTTTTGCTTCCTTCATCGAGCATTGTTCTAATATCTTGAACCAAAAGTTTAATCTCTTGAAATGCTGAATCAGCTGAAGTTGAAGCATCAGTAATAGAAGAAACTTTTTCCTCTTTACTCAAAAGTTGATTGGCTTGTAAAGTCTTACTCGATACGCCTGGCTGAATGTCTAAAAATTTTCCACCCAATAATGAGTCTTGCGAAACACTTATAACAGAATCATTTGGGATTGTAACACCTTCATCAATCATTAATGAAGCTTCTACCTCATTGTTTACTAAAGCCACCTTGGTCACATAACCAATATCAACACCTTTTAACTTTACTTTAGCTTTCTCTTTTAATCCTGAACCATCTTCTATTTGTGCTAAAATAGGGTAAGATTTTTTAAATAAGTTATCAAAGCTACTTAATTGGGAAAAAAGTGCCAAAGAAAAAAACAGTGACAGTGTAATAAAAAGACCTACTTTTGCTTCTGTTTTCATTCTATCTACCTTTTGAGGATAATTCTTTTTCAACACTTTGGGAAACACCACCTAATGGGTTTAAATTTAGTTCAAAATAGAGCATATTATTTTGGAATGAACTCTCTACATTAGGAATACGTTCTTGCCCTATGCTTAGCTTTGCACTCCAACATTTCTGCCGATGTTCCCAACCCAGATGCCATTGATGATTAAATCGTTTAGATAAATCATAATCACCTTCTGCAAACCATTGGCTGTGTTTGTTATATCTATGTTTAAACCCAATATTAATAAAACTTGTTTGTTGATTATTGAGTAAAAAATCATTATTATAAAAATGTGTTAGCATTATATCATAGTTGTTTTGATTATAACTAATTGAAGAAGTTAAGGAACGCACTTTTTTTAAATCTAAAGAGTAAAATAAATTTGAATAAAGATTTAAATCTTCAGAACTGTATCCTAACTCATTATTTATATCACCTTCATTCTCTAACTCCTTTGGAAACTGCACAAAGGAGAGACGATGAAAGAGATTCATATCTAACTTTTTATTATAGTAGTATTGACTTAGACCCAATGAAATATTTTCTCGCTCTGTTTGGGTCACAAATAACTCTTTTTGTTCTTCATTTAGACTAGCATATTTAACAGGATTTTCTCTTTCAAAACTGGGCTTTGTATAGACCAAAGAGGGGTGCAAAGTATGTCTATCTTCCCCATAATATTTCACCAAATCTGAAGAGAGTTCAAGGGTATGATAATTACGATAATAACGATAAGCTTTACTTGCTTTATTTAAATTTGAGAAGATAACATCTGTAAAATAAAGATTTTCAGACAAACTAACATTTAAATAGTCATTAAAAAATGAGTCATAATAAGTAATTGGTAAATTCAACTCACTTTGATAAGCACGTGAACCTTTCGCACGCGTATAATAATGTACTCGTGCATCAAAAGTATAAAAAAGTTTATCTTCAAAAAGGTAATCCATAAAACGATGATAATGCAAAGTAGGTAACTCTTGTATGGTTTGCGTGTTACTCTCTTTAGAAATATCAATATAATATTTTCCATAAAGTGCAAAATAGTCATTGTCGTCATAGACAAAAGCATTCAAACGTGACTCAATAAGATTTGAAGAGATTAAAGCTGAGGCTGACTCTTTTTGTAAATTTAAATACTCCAAACCATTTAGATAAGTGCTATTGACATAAAGCCCACTTTTATATCTTTTCTCTACCATTGACTTGGGTAAAATATTGTTTGAGCTATAAAGAAACTCAAAGCCATAATGCTCGGTATCTAATTTATTTTCTTTTTTATAAGCATTATTGTTTTTAAAGTAACCTGTCCGAAATAAACCCTCAGAGTGATTTGAATCCACAAAACGCACCGTTGCATGTCCTCCAAAACCTCTCTTAGTACGTATTTGCGGGTCAAACTCTATGTCAATATTATTAGCAGGTACATAATAAATTGGTTGAACATAGACCAAACCATCACTATTAGAAAGTTTTGCTTGGGGTAGGAGTAAACCAGAAGTTCGTTCCTCTACTGTTGAAAACGCCAAATAGGGAAAATAGAAAATAGGTACTTCAAAAAAAGAGAGTTTCACTTGATGTAAATCAATAAAGTTTTTATCTTTATGATAATTTGCCTCGGCAAAAGCCAAAGTCCAATCAGGTTTTTTTCGATTACAAGAGGAGAGTACAGAATTATAAATTTTATAA
>JALSQB010000197.1 GCA_026985655.1 Campylobacteraceae bacterium
TCCCATGCCATAAAGGTTAAGCTCTCCTTTTTTATAAGCAAAAAGTTTTTGGGCTATCACAAGATTATTCTCCCCTCCAATAAGAGCTGATTTTCCTAACGCAGGTTTTTCTCCTTTGACTCCATGACATCCTGCACATTTCATATAAATAGTTGAAACAGGTTGATTTTTAACTCTAACAGGCATCGGAATATTGTCTATATCTTCATAGTACGAGTTATACTCATACTTTGTAAACTGTTTTGTTCCATACGTGTTCAATGTTGAACAGTAACCATAATGATAACTTGCAAAGTGTGAACAATCTCTCTTATAGGTATGTCCATACCCTCCATAAATAATTTTTAAATCACTACCTTGAATAGCAGGTAAGGCATCTATTGACAATCTCTCAATGGCATTTTCATCTAAGTCATTAGGTGTATCTTTAAACTTCTCAATATTATGCGAAGCGACCATTGCATCGACATTAAGCGAAACAATAAGTGTAAAGCTTAGTAAACCTAAAATGACAACCCAGTCAAGCAGTTTTTTAAATGCTAACTTACGAATGAGAAAGAGAACACCAAGTAGAAGAACAGCTATTAAAAAGTAGTCAAACCACTCAACATAATAACGCAATACAGTAGCCCCTTTAATACTTTGGTAAAGATACATTTTCTTTAAAGAGACCACACCCATAACAACTGTTTCAAGTAACAAGGCTGAAAGTAATACCAAAGAGAGCTTTTCCCCTTTGTATCGTCTCATAATAAACATAAAAATTACAATAACCAAGCCCATAACCATCATGAGTTGAAAGAAACCTTCTCTTGCAAATTCAGCTAAACTGTACCCATTTGGCAAATGAGGTTCTCCAAATAAAAATGGTAACTGCATCGCAATAAACATTAAAAAAAGAAGATTAATCATTCCTAGAAAAATACCCACAATGAGCATATCAAACGAACTTTTCTCTGTGCTAGTCACTCGGTTTTTCACATTAGAAAGGGTCATAGTAAAAAAGAGCAAGTAGGCAAAGCTATAAAAAGGAACAGTAAAAAGGTACTTAATGTCAAACCCAAAATTAAAATCTATAAGACCACTCAAAAAGTTCTCAAAATTTTTGTCAGCAGAAAAGAGTAAGCTTACAAACACTAGCAAAAATGGAACGGTAATAAGTACGGCTACCCCAACTCTTCTGTAAAGCTGTTTGTCACTTCTCTCTTTAAAAAGTCCTTCAAAAAATTGTGTCAAATACTCTACCCCACCAAAGAGGGAAATGCGAGGTAAAAATGTTTGATAAAGTGAATGTACTTTGTGCATTGAAGTAGCATAGAGTGTCCCAAGTAATAAGTAAAAAATAACAGGTAAAGTAAACTGCACCATATCGTTAGAGTAGCTAAACATATCTATCATAAAGACTAAGAACAGAGGCATAACCCATTTGACATAAGGATTTTTTAGCTCCTTTTTCCACACTAAGTAAGCCAATGGGGTAATGAGTGCTACATAAAGCACCATATGCCACCCACCGACCAAGATGTCCATCTTTAAAAAGTTATCAATTACCATAAGCATTAGACTTAGCCCTAAAATTGAACCTGAAAATAGTTTGTTATGAAAGAGTCTGCTTAACTCTTTTTTTATGGTTTTTTCTTGCATTATTTTATTCCTTTTAAATATCGTCTCATCATAAGCTGAAC
>JALSQB010000198.1 GCA_026985655.1 Campylobacteraceae bacterium
TAACTTGTCCACTGCGAAATCGTAACTCTTTACCACTCCAATAGGCTCTTATGCCATCTAGTTTTTCGCTCATCACCCACCCTGTTATGTTTTGGTCTTTATAGACTTTTAGGAGTAGGAGCTTTGGATTTTGAGAAAAAAGAGAGAGGCTAAAAAGCGTTAGCAATAAAATGTATCTCATCATCGCTCACATAAGGGTTCATAGGCAGACTCATAATCTCTTCTGAAACTGTCTCACTAATAGGGAAATCTCCCTTTTTATAACCCAAATAAGCAAAACACTCTTGCAGATGTAAAGGCATAGGGTAATGCACAGCTGTGGGAACACCTGCTTCTTTTAACTTAGCTTGAATATCATCTCTCTTTTTAACTCTTATGCTATATTGAGCAAAGGCAGAGGTGGCTCTCTCATCTACAAAAGGTAAAACTAACTCTTTATCTTTGAGTGCTTCACTATATTTAGAGGCTACCTCTTGACGAAGAGCCAAATCTTTTTCATAATACTTTAATTTCACATCGACTATGGCACATTGCAAACTATCCATACGCCCACCCATGCCTATGTATTTATGATGGTATCGTTTCGATTGTCCGTGAACTCTAAGTGACTTTATCTTTTGAGCTAATTCATCACTATTGGTAAACACAGCTCCACCATCTCCAAAGCACCCCAATGGTTTAGCAGGGAAAAAGCTAGTCGTTGAAATATCGCCTAGATTTGAGTCAGATACTCCATTAAAAGTAGAACCAAAACTTTGAGCTCCATCGACAATAACCTTTAGATTATGTTTTTTGGCTATGGCTTCAATTGCCTCCATATTAGCAGGTTGTCCATAAAGACTCACAGGAATAATCGCTTTTGTTTTTGATGTGATTTTTGCTTCTATTTTAGAGGGGTCTATATTATAAGTTTTCTCATCTATATCTACAAAAACAGGCTTTGCCCCTAAAAAAGCAATGGTTTCAGCCGTGGCAATAAAGGTAAATGGGGTTGTGATAATCTCATCATTAGGCTTAATGTCAAGTGCCATCATCGCTAAGAGTAGAGCATCTGTTCCACTGCTACAAGTAATGGCATTCTTAGCACCTGTAAAAGTTTGTAGGTTCTCTTCTAACTCTTTTACTTCATTGCCCATAATGTAGTTTGATTTATCTAACACTTTATGGATTGCTTCATCTATCTCTTGTTTATATAGTTGATATTGATATTGTAAATTTGCAAAATCTATTTTCATTTTTTTCTTTCTACTTTTAACTGATTATCAATGAGTTCATAGTTCGCAAACTCATCTTGGGATTTATTATCGACAAACGTCAAGGTATTCCCACTGATCCCAACCCAGCCTATCTGCTTGGCAGGAACACCCACCATCAAAGCAAATGGTTTTACATCTCTGTTTACCACTGCTCCTGAACCAATGAGTGCATACTCTCCAATAGTCACACCACAAACAATAGTGGCATTTGCCCCAATAGAGCAACCCTTTTTAAGAAGTGTAGGTTTAAACTCCTCTTTACGCTGAATAAAAGCTCTAGGATTAATCACATTGGTAAAGACCATAGATGGACCTAAAAATACATCATCTTCTACCTCTACCCCTTTGTAGATAGAGACATTATTTTGTACTTTGACACCATTTCCAATGGTTACATCTCCACCTACTACACAGTTTTGACCAAAGG
>JALSQB010000199.1 GCA_026985655.1 Campylobacteraceae bacterium
CTTGGAAAACTCAAAGAAGAGGAGCTTATGGCAGAGTATTTAATGCTTATTGGCTTTTTGTATCACGAAGAGAGTAGTGTGCATAGTGAAGCTAGAAAAATTATTGAAACATTAAGTGATAATCTTGAAAATGCACAACTAATCCTCAAAGCCATTGTGGAAAAATCTTTTGCTTCAGCCTCTGATGAGGTTAAAGAAAATGTTGAAGCAACGGTTAAAAGTATGTCTGAAGCGTATGGAGCGATTGAGACCAATCAACTCTACCGAATGCTTACGGCTAAGTCTAAATTGGCTGTTAATTTAGGTGGCTTAATCTTGTCAAACTATAAAGCGACTGATTTTTCTGTGATTCAGTGGGCAAGAATGGCAAAAAATGAGAACAAAACCGTAAGAGTTTGGGCGTATGATGCTTACTTAGACCACGAAGTGTTGGTAAAAGAGGCGATGCCTAACTCCTTGATGATATTTGATACTGTGTGGGAAGATACCCGTATTTTTGCTTCAGGGTACTTTGAAAGCTTCACAATGAATACTGATGAGATAGTAGTAATTGCTGATTCCAATTACTCCGATGTGCAAGATTTTGCTAAAAAGATGATAGAAAAAGGTGATTATGACAAAGAGGTTTTACTCACCAAACTTTCGCAACACCCTGCTGTTAGGGTTCAAAAGTTTGTGACAGATTTAATGTTAGGTGAGATGAGTGATGAGCAGTTGTTACTAATGGAGCGTTTCTTTAATACACTTCTACATAGTGTTAATCAAAACAGAGTCGCTAAAACAAGGGTAATGCATCTCTTGAAAACACGTTTAGACAATGAAAAAATAGCCCAAATGGTAGGGCGTTTAGCGTCACATCATAGTGCTACTATGGTGTGGGCAGACAAAGAGGTTTATGTGGAGATGATGGCATATATTGCCGAGCATTATCCAAAGATTGCATTGGCATTGAGTATTGAAGAAGTAGAAAAAAGAGAGGTTGTGTAATGGAGTTTAACTATAAATTTAAAGGCAATTCAGGCATTAGTTCAAGCAATACCCAAACCGATATGAGCTTTGCACCTGATTTGAACCGTGAGCCTACTTTTTTTGTGGCAAAACTACAAGATTCACTTAACTTCCGTGAAGCGATGTCTGCCCTACACGATGTGGTGGTTTCCGATATGAGCTTTAAGCCTAAAGACAAAAGCGATTATAAAGCGTGGTTAGAGAGTCAAGAGAAAGTTTGGTTAGCACAGTTGGTAGCTGATAAAGAGAAGCACCAAGAGCAGTATGAACGTGTTCAAAAAGAGTTAAATGCCATACGAAGCCAAGAAGATAAGCTTTTACAACCTTATTATAAGGCTCAACGAAAGTATTTTGACTACCTTTATAAGCACGATTCTGATGCGTGGTTTGTCCTTGACCCTGTTATTACTGTTCACCCAGATGAGGTCTTTTTTGAGTGTTTTTCACAAGATGAGTCAAGTTATGGAAAGCTCTCTTGCTCTTACGATACCTTTAAAGAGATAGAAGAACACGCCTATGGAACAACCAACATTGACTACTCTGAAAAACTTTATGATGAGTTTCAAAAAATCCGTGACTATAAAGAGACCACCTTTGCCATTGACCCCAGTGGGTTTGAGGTTCAAACCGAATTAGCCGATGATTTTAAAGAGGAAAAAATAGATTTACCAGACTCTTGGGTAAGAGGTTTTTTACAGATTAGTTCAGCGATGACTTTGGAGAAAACCAGTTTTACTTTGCATCCGATGGATATGTATAACATTTTGTTGATGCTCAAAAGAAACAAAGAGCGAAAATCGCCACGCTCTTTGCGTTTTATCTTAGAGCCAAACAAACCTGTGCAAGTTCTTTTTGAGCCTTGGGGCAAAAAATTGACCTTTAGAAAAAGCATCTATGAGGGAAAAAGCTCACACGAAATACGCATTTGGGGACGAAGACGACTTTTCATTTTAGAACGACTTCTCCCTGTGGCAAAAAGTTTTAAAGTGAGCCTTTTAGGTTCTGGAATGCCAAGTTTTTGGGAAGCAGATTTAGGAGCGATGAACTTTACTTTGGGGCTTAGTGGTTGGTCAGCCAATGATTGGTCAGCTTCAGCGAACTTTGACCTTATGAGTCCAAGAGCCGAAGTTGATAGTGTGACAAGCAAACAAGTATTTGATGCTTTAAGCACCAATCACGTAGAGAGTTCTCAAAGTCTAGCACAACGCTTAGGCTTAGAAAAGCCCATTATTGAGTCGGCTTTAGGGATTTACGCTCAACAAGGTAGGGTGCTTTATGATATGCATAAAAAAACCTACCGAGTGAGGGAACTTTCAGGCGAACCACTCCCTATGGATAAGCTTCAATTTACCAACGAACGCGAAGCCAAAGCTTCTAACTTTGTCTTAGCCAACTTAGTAACATTGGGCAAAGTCTATCAACAAGAAGAAAGTGTAGCGATAAAGGGTGCTGTTTTAGACAATGCTAAAACTTACAGTACCGAGTTGGTCATTGACAAAGAGATGAAACTCAAAGAGGCAAGTTGTAACTGCTGGTACTATAAGCAAAACAAGCTACACAAAGGACCTTGTGAACATATTTTGGCTACGAGGGTGATGTGGAGTCGAAATGCTAAATAAAGATAAAAAACGAATAACAAATATAAATTAAAGGATTGTATTGGAGCATTTATTACCAAAATATTATCAACCATTAAAAACAAAAAAAGAACCTAAAAAAGACCTTTCAGAATGGGAAAAAGCAAAAAAACTTTATGAAGAAAAATCCTTTAAGAAAGCGATTATAGCTGTTTTTAATTATAATAATAAAAACACTTTAAAGGGTGTGGATTTAACTAAAGATATTAATATTACGAGGTTTCATGGAGATATTGCTCTTGATATATCTATTGATAATAGTGAACTTACAGTATCAGCTAAAATGGTCTCTATTGATAAAGATACCAATGTCGTCGCACTTCTAAGAAGAGTAGCTGAAATCAATTTCGCACTTTTAGATTATGTAAGCATTACTTTTGAAAACAATCTTCTTAGTATGAATTATGTTGAAAAAATAGATAGATGTAAACCTCTAAAAGTAAATTGGATTCTTCAAGAATTTTTATTTGCAGGAGATGAACATCTTAATGAATTTATTGAAAAATATAATGCTAAAAGTTTGTCTTTGGTTAAAAAAGAGGAGCTAACAACGGCACAACAAGAGAAGGTACTAAAAGCCATTAGAGGTTATTTGAGTGAATATGATAGCTATGTAGATTATTTTGAGAACAATGGTAGATCCTCTTATGTATGGGATATTGCTTTAATTACACTCTATAAAATATCAAATATGAATTATTTGAATGGCTATTTAAAATATGAGTTAATCAATAAAATATCAATATTAAATAATGAAAAAATAGAATTTAAAGATAAATTAATTGAAGCTAAAAAATATATAAAGTCTTTACAAGAGAAGAGTGATGAATTTTATTTAGAAAGAATGTTTTTTAGAGAAGATATAATCTCCTTACTTAAAATAAGTAGTGTGGATATACTCAAAGAGTACCTTGGTGGTTATTTTGACTCTTTAGCTAAGTATGAAAGTGAGCAAAATGATTTTGCTAAAGTTTACTATTTGCAAGTTATCTTTTTGCGAGTAATATATAATTATAATATCTCTGCTTATCAAAAGAAACAGATAGAAAAAGCATTGCGTCGTATTGCTAAAGATAATATTAAAAAGGGAAGCGAAAATTTAATAATTCTCTATAATAAATTTATGCGAAAAGAGATAAAAGAGAGATACTCTTTTAAATTTACCACGGCAAAGCTTTTTTATCTATTGATTATAGGTATTGTTTCTGTAGAGGTAATTAATGCACTATTTAAATAAGGATTATTGATGAAATTAGAAAATAGTATTTTTAAAATTATTACAGATAGCGGTTCAGGAACAGGGTTCTTTTTAAAAGGTTATGATTATATTATTACCAATTATCATGTGGTTGCAGGATTTAGAGAAGTAATCATTGAAGACAATCAAAAAAATAGATATTTATCTAAAGTTGTGATGGTTAATAGCTTAGTCGATATAGCTTTTTTAGTTGTTAAAGATATGCCTATTGTTGAAAAAATAATTGAGCTAAATCCTAATCTTCACATAGAAACAACGCAAGAAGTTAATATTGCAGGATACCCCTTTGGTATGCCATTTGTCATTACAAACGGTATTATATCTTCAACCAAACAGATAATGGATAATAGATATTATATTCAAACCGATGCTGCGATTAACAGTGGAAACTCTGGTGGACCGATGATAGATGAAGACAACAACCTTGTGGCTGTTGTCAATTCTAAATTTACAGAAGCAGACAATGTTGGTTTTGGTATTCCTTTTAGCGATATTCAAAGTGAGTTAGATAATTTCACCTTTAAAGATGAAGTCTATCGTGTTAAGTGTATCTCTTGCAATAATTACTTAGAAAAAAGAGTTAAATTTTGTGACAAATGTGGCAAAGATATAAATGAAAAACTTTTCAACACAGTAGAAAAAGAAGAAGACTCTCAGCTTACAAAAGTGGTTGAAAAAGCCATTGCTAATTATGGACTCAACCCTAAATTGTGTAGAGTAGGAAAAGAGTTTTGGGAGTTCTATCCTAAATCAAATGTCATAAGGTTTTTTACTACCAATGGTGAAGATAGTTTTTATGCAAACTCACCTATTTGTAGTGTTCCTAAAGAAAATATTGAAGAGGCGTTAAAGATTATTAACGGCAATAAAGTTAAGCCATTTAATTTAGGTATTTATGCCAAAAACAATACTATTTGTTTGTATTATAGAATTTTTCAATTTGATGTTACTAATGATGTGTCAAGAGATGAAGTTATGCATAATTTGGAGTTATTTATTTCAAAATCTATTAAGCTAAGTGAATATTTTATTCAAAAATTTAATGCAGATGTTGCAATAGAATCCAAGTAAGAAAATAAGTAAATATGGAAGTAAATATGGAATTAAATAATAAAGAAAAAAACGTCTCTTCACAGATAGAAGAGACATATAGTATTACACGAGATGAATATTTAGAGAGTATGAGACTCTATGCTTCACAGTTTAAGAAGTATCGAATCTTGTTTTTACTTTTGGTAGGAATTTTTGTTATTAGCCAACTCTATTCTGTTAAATTTACCATATATTCCTTGGTAACTGTTCTGATAACAAGTATTACCTTTTTCCTTATCTTTAAAATATTGACTCACTTTCAACGAAAAAGAATAGAAGACAAATGTTTATCATCACGTAAACTAACTTTTACAGAGAATGGAGTTGAAGCACAGACACAGAATGGACATAGTTTTTTTAAATACTCTGCATTTGAAAAATATCAAAGTAACAGGAATATGGGGCTACTCTATATGTCAAAACGCATGTTTTACATATTGCCTTTTCGTGTTTTTAATCAAGAAAAATTAGAAAAATTATTAAGAGAACAAAATATTACTAAGGAGTAGTCATGAGCTTAAATGATGAAATAGAAAGTTTCTCTAAACGTAGAGAATTTGCTTTAAATAAAAAAGATAATGAGTTTGATGACGATGAGTGGGAAGAAGATTGGGAAGATGATGAAGAAGATTATGCTTCTTTGGAATTTAAGGTGTATAAACTTGATGAATTAGACAAACTTAATAGGGAGATAAAAGAGCTTGAAGAGCTTATTTTCCCTTGGTGGAAAAATCTTAAAGTACTTGTTTCCAAATCTACCTCAGAAAAGATAGGGTTGATTACAGTAAAGAAAAAACATCTTCTGTCTGATGATAAATTTGATAGGATACAAATAGCAGATATAGAAAAAAGTCTAGCCGAATTAAAAATATTTGAAGAGATACTTGCAAGTGCTTACTTTCGTCATTTTAAATTAAAGATTTATGGTCTTTTGTCTTATATTCCATTTGTCTATTGGTCAGCTTGGAGTACGATTTGGTATTTTTTGATAGGGTGGTCATTGTTTGATATGGGTTTACGTTATTTTAAATACACCAAAGAAAAAGAGTGGATAGTTAAGGCTGAAAACTTTATTCAAAGTCAAAGTGATAAAGATATTGTAGTAAAAAAAGAAACTTCTAAAATAGAGGATGTTTTGCTTTTCAATAAGATTGTTTCAAAACAAGAGAATGAACACTGGAGCATTAAAGTTTATGATGCTGTAGCTAATATATTTACAAGGAATAAATAGTGTCAAGAGATATAGAACAAACCATACAAGAAGCAGAAGATGCAATTGCTAATTTAGATGAAATAGTAGAGAACCGTTTAACAGAGGCTGAACAAAAAATGAAAAAAGGGATTGTAAAAGGAGTTATTTGGATTTTTATTACGATTGCTATTTATTTTATTTGGGGGACAACTTGGTTTTTTTGGGTCTCCTTTTCGCTGAATGTTCTTACTGTTTTGGGCGTTATTTTTGGAAAAGTAATGATTGTTAAAGCTAGAAAAAAGATGCTTAAAGATGATGAAAAATAAATTCATAGCCATAGTGCTTCATCTTTTATGTCTGGGAGCAGGGTATTTTTATATCGGACAAATAAAAAAAGCTTTTTTGTTTGTTCTTACTGTGGTACTATTAGTGATTATAGGTTTTTACTTAGAATTATATATTGATTTTATGATTCTTTTTGTAGAATTTATAGTGATTGTTCTATTTCTTTACTCTTTTGTCGATATATGGAAATCATTTCCAATATCTGATGAAAAAGATTTAAAATATTCACAATGGTACTATGTGCTTGGATTTATGCTATTGTGGAGTATGTTCCAATTTTTTATATCAAATAAATTAGACAATCTCCCAACACGAAACTTTGTTGTACCTGTATCGTCTATGAATAACACACTATTTAAAGGTGATTGGCTTACTGGAATTAAAAATGATGAATTACATAGAGGTGATATAGCCATTTTTAGAAATCCTATAACTCCAGATCTTTATTTGGTTAAGCGAGTTGTTGCCATAGAAGATGATGAAATAATTTATCAAGATAAAAAACTTTTTATTCATTTTAGTGAAGGCGATGATTATATTAAAAAACATTTCTCTGCTAATAGTATTCAGAAAATTAAAAATAGATTATGGGTAAAAAATCCATATCAATTATCGAATCCTAATATTATTTATAAATCATCTAATCACAAAGGAATTTTTGAATATCTTTTATATCACAATGATTATATGAAAGGACTTCATCTTGAGGAATTATCTTCTGGTGATGGTTCAGAGAAAAAAATAAATGCTTTTTACACGAAAGTTGCAAAGAACAGTTTCTTTATGATGGGAGATAACCGAGACAACTCAAGAGATAGCCTCTTGTTTGGTAGTGTACCAAAAGAATATGTTTATGGTATTGTTAAAAAGGTATATTTTAATTACAAAAGTTGGAGTCGTTTTAATATAGAAGTGGATTACAAAGTACTAAGTTCCTTCTGTAAATTCCAACGAGCTTTTTGCTCATAAAGCTCATAAAAATAAGAACTTTTATAAATTGCCTCTTGTTCCAAAAAATGTTTTAAAACTCTTTTACGCCCAA
>JALSQB010000200.1 GCA_026985655.1 Campylobacteraceae bacterium
TATAAGGTGATAAAAAATGATTAAATTAGAATTATTGGTACTTGAAGACCAAGCAGAGATAGCAAAAACAGCATTAAGAGAAATTGGCATTAGAAAAATATTATTATTTCCTGTCAAAGAGTATGATGAAGAGCATAGCCATGTTGAGGGGTATCGAGGTGCACAATATGTTGTTGATTTTGTTAATAAAACAAAAATGGAAATAGTAATTGATTCAGAAGAGATGATTGACCGTGCGTTACATATATTATCGGTTGAAAACATTGAAACAGAGGTTTTTGTCTATCCCATTACAAAGCATCATAAGGTTACTAAACGTGTCTCTTAATTAAACTTTTTTATTCTATTTATAATATGTTAAAATACGCAAAAAATAGAAGGAAAGATTATGGCAAAAGACCACTATTTCGACATTACGGCAAAGTTAGATATGATGGAGATGAAAAATGCTGTCATTATGGCACAAAAAGAGGTAAAGACGCGTTTTGATTTTAAAGGGGTTATCGCTGAGATTACTTTAAATGAAAAAGGAAAAGTTGTCTCTTTGAGTTCTTCTTCTGAAGAGAAGATAGATGCCTTAAAAGACATACTTATCTCTAAACTCATTAAACGTAACATTGCAGGAAAATCACTTGAAGAGGTGAAAACAGAGGGTATCTCTGGGGGAAATACTAAAGTTATTTACAAAATTATTGACAGCATTGAAAAAGATGAAGCCAAAGAGATAGTCAAAGCCATTAAAGCTTTAAAGTTAAAAGTAACGCCGTCCATTCAAGGTGATGAAGTGCGTGTGACAGGTAAAAAGATAGACGATTTACAAAAGGTTATGAGTGAGGTTAAAACACTTGATTTGAAAGCACCATTGGTCTTTGGAAATTTTAAATAAACCAAACTTGATGCTATTTGACTAAACTTTAATGCTTCTTTATGACTCATTAACCTTTCGTTAATAAAAATAGTTTATAATTTTATCTATATATTAAATATAAGGTTATTGATGAATAAAATAGATGCTATTAAAAAAGAAGTGAAAAAAATAATCGTAGGACAAGAGGAGTTGGTGGACTCTTTGCTTGTTGGCTTGATTGCCAATGGGCATATTTTGGTTGAGGGTGTGCCTGGTTTGGCTAAGACCACGGCGATTAATGCCATTGCTAAAGCTTTGGGCATTGAATTTAAACGGATACAATTTACCCCAGACCTTTTGCCTAGTGATGTGACAGGTACCGAGATTTATAACCCTAAAAGTGGGGAGTTTTCGGTGAAGCAAGGTCCTATTTTTACCAATCTACTTTTAGCCGATGAGATTAACAGAGCCCCTGCCAAAGTACAAGCTGCCCTTTTAGAGGTGATGCAAGAGCGACAAGTGACCATTGCCGATACTACCTTTAAGATTGATGAGCCTTTTTTGGTAATGGCGACTGAAAACCCTGTTGAACAAGAGGGAACTTACCGACTCCCTGAAGCCCAACTTGACCGTTTTATGTTAAAAGTCTTAGTGGGCTACAACACCCTTGAAGAGGAGATGGAGATTGTAGAACGCGTTGCCATTAAAGGGTTTGAAGAGGTTGAAGCCGTGGCTTCTGTGGAGGATTTAAACGAGATTAGAAGTGCGTTTAAGCAGATGCACGTTGATGATGCCATTAAGAAATATATGACCCAAATTATTTTT